>NJDG01000015.1 GCA_002254885.1 Thermoplasmatales archaeon ex4572_165 | reverse complement strand
AAATCTCAATGAATTTTTGTTGATTTTTATTGAAGTTTACAATTTTTTCTAAAAACATTGATGTTTCTTCTCTAATCATATTTGAGTCTAGTTTTTCATAGTTTCTTATGAATTGTTGTAGTTCTTGCTGAATTTTTTCTAGATCAAAATCTTTTATTTTTGAAACATCTGGTTTCATGTTGTCTGATGACATACATAAATAAATAGTTGCAAATGTTTGAACTTGTTATATCAAGATTTTTTGTTTTGATAAAATAACCATTAAAGATAAAGTATAGTAGTTCTATATTGATTTGGACACGTAAAAAACGTGTTTTGATAAAACAAATGGAGGAGGTTAACTAAATGAGTCATGGTTATCTTTTAGATGATGGCACAGAAATTGATCCTGCAACGGTTCCAACACCTACATTGTGCAAGTCATGTATGAAAAATACCGATGCAAAAGAGGAAACAATTTGTATGCTCAATCGAATCGATCAGTTAGAAGAAATAAAAAATAATGAAAGGTTCTGCGGTTTTTCTTATGAACCAATAGATCCATCTGTCAACAAACAACAATTGTTTGATGCTATGGAACAATATCTTGAAAAAAAGAATGGTCAGTAGATCCAATTCAAGCCAAGGAAATTTGTATAGTTTTTTTTAAAACTGGTTTCAAAGATGCAAGTATTATTCTAAAAAACACAGATATTTAAACGAGATTATCAACTGCATGTTCACCTGCGAAAAAGGCATTTAAAGAACCATGACATCCTTGGTAGTAGAAGTAATTAAAAAGTCTGGGCTGGTAGTTTTTAAGGAGTGCATCACCATCCCATCTCAACCGCAGAAAGTGAGGAGTTTTCCCAGACTTTCCTTCTCACCTTTCTTCAAAATGGGATTCTCTGCATCTTATTAAACGATACTGTTATGTATTAAAATAATAATCCTTGACATGATTTTATGACAATTTATATTATCCCTGGTAAAGGTTATGATTCAAATATTTTTCTTATAGATGGAAAAGAACCTACAATTATTGATACTGGAACAGGTTTAAATACAAAACTTGTATCAAAAGAAATTCTATCATATATAGATCCAGAAAATATCACTCAAATTATTTTCACCCATGAACATTTTGATCATACTGGTGGTTCAAAGGATCTGCTTGAACTAACACACAATCGCGCAAAGATTCTTGCTCACCCATATTCAAAAGAAAAGGTTGAAGAAGGAAAAAGTATGTTCGCTAGCATGCTTGGAGGAACCATGCCAAAAATATCAGTTGATAAATCGTTAAACGGTGGTGACCAATTGATAATTGGAGATAACGCATATGAAGTTATTCATACCCCCGGTCATACTCCAGGTTGCATCTGTTTATATGACAAAAATACAGAAACATTGTTTTCGGGTGATACAGTGTTTTCACATGGATCTTTTGGTCGTACAGATTTTCCAGGAGGAAGTCTCTCTCAACTTCAACATTCCATCAAAGCATTATCTAATATACATATAACGAATTTATATCCTGGACATGAATCAATTATTGAAGGAGAAGCAAATAATCATATCGCTCTTTCATATCAAAATGTGTGTTCACTTGGATAGTTTACTCCCATGAATAAAATCAGAGATATTCTCAATGAGCTCAAATGGCAAAAAAGATATGATTTATCAAAAGTAAATCTTTGGTACATACATAGAGGGGCACCAAATGACATTAAAATCATATCGGGAGAGAATATTGTATCCATCGAAAAAACATTTCTTGAAACAGTTGATTCAATGATACCACATCATCGTATTTTTAAAATCACCTATGAAGACGAAACCATTTTCAAACGAAGGGGATATCAGTAATTAATATCGCATAGAAAATGATTCATATTTATCTTCTGTATCTATCTCTTTAACATCCACATGTTCAACAGCAGATAAAGGTGGTCCTTTATAACACCAATCAATTATGTCCATTATTTTCTGTTCGTCTCCCTGAAACACTGCTTCAACGCAACCATCTGAGGAATTCTTCACCCATCCATTAATTCCATTTTTTTCAGCTTCCTGTTTTGTAGAAGCACGAAACCAGACACCTTGAACTTTTCCAGATACTTTCACATGAACTGTTTTCATTTTACAAAACCTAATATTATGGTGAAAATCTAGTAAGAGTTCTTGGGAAAGGAATTGCATCTTTAATGTTTTCCAATTTACAGATCCATGATACAAGTCGTTCAACACCAAGTCCATATCCTCCATGAGGAACTGATCCAAATCTTCTCAGATCAAAATACCAATCATAATTTTCAATATTTTCACCTTGTTCTCTAAGACGATTTTTCATATATTCAAGATCAGTGCTACGCTCTGAACCACCAACGATTTCTCCATATCCATCAGGAGCAAGCATATCAAAACATAATGCCGTATCTGGCCTATCTGGATCTGCTGGTTTGTAAAATGCCATAATTTCCAACGGATAATGTGTTACAATTATTGGCGTATCAAAATGATTCATTAGCTTTGCTTCTTCAATAGTTCGTAAATCTTTACCCCATTCAACATTCATGTTTTCCTTATCTTTTAAAATAGATAATGCTTCATCATAGCTTATCGTTGGAAATGAGTTATTTGCAATATGTGTAAGTTTTTCAATATCTTGATTGAGTGTCTCTAATTCATTTTGATTATGTTTCAAAACCTCTTTTAAAATATATTTTACTTCATCTTTTGCAATTTCTGTTAAATCATGAAGATTTAGCCATGCAGCCTCCATTTCAGCCATCCAAAACTCAGATAAATGACGTGATGTCTTTGATTTTTCAGCTCTAAATGTTGGACCTACATTATAGATTTTTTCAAGTGAAAATATCGCTGCCTCTGCATAAAGCTGCCAGGTCTGAGATAGATATGTTTTATTTTCATAATATTTTACTTCAAAAAGAGTGGATCCTCCTTCACATTGATTCGGCTGCAATACAGGCGCATCAAATTCATAAAAACCATTAGTTCTAAAAAATGAATGAATTGCACCGACTACTGTTGATCGGATTTTAAAAACCGCATTTAGCTTCTGAGATCGAATCCAAAGATGTCTTTTATCCATGAGAAATTCAGGGCTTTGATCCTCCACTATTGGAAAAACTTCTGCAAATTGTAATATATTACAATGATCCACACGTAATTCATATCCGCCAGGTGCACGGTTATCTTCTGCGATTGTTCCCTTTAAAATTAAAGATGATTCAACAAGTGCTTTTTTTGCATCTTCAAATTCTTCATCAGGAAGGTTACCTTTTTTCACGGTTGCTTGAAGGGTTCCAGTTGCATCTCGGATAACCATAAACACAATTTTTCCACCACTTCTGGTTCGATGGATCCAACCGCGCATCTTTACTTCTTTATCTTTATGATATCCATTTAAAACATCTTTAATTTTTACATACGATTCATCAGTCATATTGCAACACATACCATTTATTTATAATTCTTAATAACCATGGGTAATAAAACTTCATCTATAAAATATTCATTCATTCATTCTTTAAACTAATCCATTTAAAAAAAATTCATTAATCTTACGAAAATAAAATTTTATATGCATTTTTTTCTATAACATCTCTATATTTTTCATCTGAAATAATCATTAAATCCCAATCAGGTATTTTCCGCATACCAATTGCTTGTGCAACAGGTGTGAAATTAGTAAGTCTCTTGATACTTTCATTTTCAATAACTGGCATATCAATTTCTTGTATACGAGGTTCTGCTTGATGTAAATCCAAGTACGGAACATCAATAATTACATGACCTTTGGGTATAGATAAGGTTTTTTCAAATTCCTTTTCAACATATCTTCTAAAACCAATGTTTTCTAATCGTTTGACAATATCCCTTGAGTGATCTGTTTGGTCTGGAGGTAATACTGCATATACCTGTTTGAATAATTCACGATATTTTAACCGTGTAATAATCTCTTTTTGATATTCTCCTTTATTTTTCAATGTTTCAATAAGTTCCCCATCAGTTAGTTTAAAAAATTCAAAAGGTTGTAAATCTGGAACTGATTCCATTGTTTTTGAAAGCATTAATTCAGCAATCCGTACTGTTTTATGAAAATAAACTGATGAATACATCAAAGTACGAGCCATTAAAATATTCTCAACAACTCCAACACCTTTTCTATCCAATGCTAGATGATTATCATATACATTAACAGTTTGAGTGAAACGCTGACTATCAATCATACCATATGCAACACCGGTATACTGTGAATCTCTAAGTAAATAATCAAGTTGATCGACATCGACAACACTATTCAATAATTCTCCTAAAAATGGGTTTTTTTGATCTTTACCTCGAATTATGTCGACAAGCATTTTTTTATCAAAATCGAAAGAATCCAAAAGAGATGAAACAGTGGTTACATCGCGAATAAAGGATAATTCATGATTTTGAAAAATGTTATAATCGCCCATTATGAGTTTTTCAGTTAAATCAACATGATCTACATTATATCGTTCTCTTAAAATTGATTCTAATGTATGAGAAAACGGACCATGTCCAATGTCATGAAGTAATGATGCACATCTGAAATGATTTGCTAAATGTTCTGGAAGGGCTAATGTCTGAGCAATCATAGATGCCATATGAAACGCACCTAATGAATGCTCTAAACGGGTATGATGAGCACCAGGAAATACCTGATAAGCAAGACCAAGTTGTTTGATTGAACCTAGTCGTTGAAGTTCAGGCCTGTCAAGAAGTTCTTTAAATACACCTTCAAGTTTTATATCTCCATGAATGGAGTCGCGAATGATTTTATAGTTTTTTCTCATTTGCACATAAGCGATATTATTTTTTATTGGACAACTTAAACTTCTTGTAGTAAAAATGGTCCAAGACAATGTAAATAATCCTCATAGGTATCCGGATATAGAAATCGTTCTGTCATTGTGATACTGCTCATAAGTGAATTTCCATCTTGCGGGGTGAAACAGAATCCAAATATTTCATTGTCATTAATCACATGAACCGAAGGAAGAACTGCTACTGTTTGATTTAGAATACGTCCATAATGGCCATGATCACGTCCAAAGGAAAAAACAAGATTAGCTGCTTGCTTATTAGTTACTGCAACTTTTGGATTCTCATTAAATTTGTTGATAACATCTTCCACAGATGTTTTTGTATCTAATTTTAAATTATACCAAATACAATGCATATATTGTGTATTTAATTTTAATGCACTTGAAAACACATTCAAATCTATATCCAATGTTTTAAAGAGATGATACACATCCTTTGCATGATGAGTCCCCATCATTGGATCTTTATGTGTTCCCACTTCAGGTGACGGTACAAAGCTTTTCACTTGACTGATATCATTTGATCGACGGATACACAAGAATTTTCCTTCTTTTAAATGATTTTTATTGTTTTTCATTGCAAGTGTTTGAATTAAAACAGCTATATTATGAGTATTGCAACTGACAACATGAATGAATTGATCCTCTGGAGTAATTGCAGCATCATTTATTCCAACAGCATACATTTTTCCAAAACCAAATTCTGACCCCTGCGCAAGAAAACCACTGATCCTATTTTTATATTTATTATAATATTTCTCTTTGTTCATCAGTCCAGTTCCACCAGGTGTACAATCAATTACAACTGATGCCCGTTTAATTGCTTCTTCCGCAGTATATACCGGTTCTAAACCAAGTTCCTGAAAATCCTGAGTTTTTCCTTCAGCAACAGAAAGATCTGCCCCTCTGTTTACAAGCCCTTTAATTTTTGGTCGATCTAATTCTTTGGCCGTATGTTTATAAAATGTAACCTCATCAATTCCAAGGTCTTTTTTTGCGTCACATAATAATCCAATTAATGGTTCTCCAATCGTTCCTGTGCCAACAACATGTACAATTTTTCCATCAGACATAAGCTTACTTCTCCCCTGAAGTCAGAGTTTGCCTATAATCAACCCATGCCTTATAATTATTATGCATTACAAAATCAACTTTCAATGAAATACGAACTGATAAAGGGGAATGATTTAAAAAGGATAATATGTTTCCCACTGCCCATGGCATTACCTTTAGATGTACTTGAAAAAACAATAAACCAAAAACTATCATTACTCCTTAAAGATGGTCGAATCATTGACGGGACACTTTCAGGCTATGATGAATACATGAATATGGTATTAACTGAAGTTGAAGAAACCCATGATGAAACAAAAAGACGTCTTGGAACCATTATCCTTCGTGGAAATAACGTAGTCAGTATCGCTGTTGCATAAATCATAATTTTTTGATTGTTTAGCGTTTAATATTTCTTCATTTTCTTATTTATTGTTATAGGATTTTTATACTTTTTTATATGCTTTTGCTTGAAAGAAACGAAAAGCATAAATACCTGCATATAATATGTGTTGATGGAAGGAATCGGGCTGGTAGTTTTTTGTTAGAGTGCATCCCATCCCCTCCTAGTGAGGCCAGCTCCCCTTCCTATTCTCATTGAGAAGGGATAGATTTTTCAATCTATTTTTTGAAAACTTTTAAGTAGAAAATTATTGATACAGGAAATTGATTTTCATGGGGAAACAAATAAAGGCTCAACGAGGCAAAACACTTCGATGTAAAGGCTGGAAACAAGAAGCAATTCTTAGAATGCTTGAAAACAATCTTGAAAACGCTGAAATTCCAGAAGAACTCATCATATATGGTGGAACAGGGAAAGCAGCAAGAAACTGGGAATGCTATGAAATCATTGTTGAAACATTAAAAAATCTAGAAAACAATGAAACCATGATTATTCAATCTGGAAAACCCGTTGCAGTGTTTAAAACATGGGAAAACTCTCCCCGCGTACTTATGGCAAATGCAAATATTGTTCCTAATTGGAGTAACTGGGAGAAATTCTACGAGCTTGAACAACTTGGATTAATCATGTATGGACAGATGACCGCAGGATCCTGGTGCTATATTGGAACACAAGGAATCATTCAGGGAACATATGAAACGTTTTCAGCTCTTGCAAAAAAACATTTTAATAGTAATCTAAAAGGAAAAATCGTTCTTACTGGTGGTATGGGTGGTATGGGTGGTGCTCAACCCCTTTCAGTAACCATGGCTGGAGGAGTTTGTATTGCTGTTGAATGTGACATAAAACGTATTGATAAAAGGATAAAAGCAGGTTTTTGTGACAAAAAAACAGACAGCATTGATGAGGCAGTTTCATTAGCTCAGCAGGCAAAAAAAGAAGGAAAACCTCTTTCAATCGGTCTTATTGGAAATTGCGCCGATATATTTCCAGCTCTTGTGAAACAAGGATTTAAACCCGATGTTGTAACAGATCAAACCTCTGCCCATGATGAATTAAAAGGGTATATCCCAGCAGGCTACGCAGGAGAAAATCTTTCTGATGCAATTAAACTTCGTGAAAAAGAACCTAATAAATATATTAAGTTATCAATGAAAAGTATGAAAGAACATTGTAAAGCAATGCTAATATTTCAAGAAAATGGAAGTATTGTTTTTGATTATGGAAATAATTTAAGAGGACAGGCAGAAAAAGCAGGTTTAATCAATGCATTTGATTATCCAGGTTTTGTCCCTGCATATGTACGTCCATTACTGGCAGTTGGACGTGGTCCATTTCGATGGATTGCATTATCAGGAGAGCCCAATGACATTATTAAAACAGATAAAATGATACTTCAGATGTTTCCAGATAATGATGTTTTATCTAATTGGATTACACTAGCTGAAAAACATCTTCCTTGGGAGGGCCTTCCTGCACGAGTTTGTTGGTTAGGTTATGGGGAAAGAGAACAATTTGCCCTTGCAATTAATAAAATGATACGAGATGAAGAAATTGGACCTATTGCAATTACAAGAGACCATCTTGATACTGGAAGTGTTGCATCACCATATAGAGAAACTGAAAGTATGAAAGATGGAAGTGACACCATTGCCGATTGGCCTTTACTGAATGCACTATTGAACTGTGCAGCTGGTGCAGATAGTGTCCAAATCCATAATGGAGGTGGTGTTGGCATTGGTCTTTAACAGATCCAGGAATAGGTGTTATTAGACACGCTGATGCTGGATATAATGACGCAATTGAGGTTGTAAAGAAAACAGATCTTAACATTCCAATGTTGAAATGAAAAATTTCTACCATATTTACTAATCATTATTATATATAACCCTTATAAAAAGGGGAAAACATTGATATACATGTTAATCAAATTAATATCCAAAGTTTCAATAAAATATATTATACTATCTTATATGATGCTAACAATCACTCATTCAATATAACGAGATTTATGGATATTTGAAATAATGATTAGGGAAAAGGTTAAGACGATTTATTATTCATTATTTTTATTGTTAATAACCATTTTAATAACTTCTACAGTAATTGCTACTGTTGACCCATTTTGTTATGTTGATGATGATGCAGATTCAAGTTGGTATGATGAAACACATGTGAAAACAATTCAAGAAGCAATGACCAATGCATCAGATGAGTGGACAATAATAATCATGAATGGTTCATACATTGAAAATATAAACGTCAATATAACAGTTACAATAATTGGAGAAAGTATTGATGGAGCAAACATCCAACCTGAAAATTCAATGATTGATGTTTTTACAATTGAATCTGACAATGTCACCATAAAACAATTAACAATTACAAACTCTACGAGCAATGGGATATTCTCTAATGTGGACTATGTTACATTAGAGTCAATACATTTTCATGATGTAAAAAAAGCAATTAAGACCACAGGATCTGATAATATAATAATATCAAACTGTACTTTTATCAATTCAAAAAAAGGGATTGAGTTTATATTAACAAATAATGTTCAAGTATCAAATAATATCTTTTGCAATAACACCTGTCAAGCAATTTTTACACATAAAGTAGATACAGGTTTATTTTATAATAATACAATTTCAAACAATGCTTTTCATTGTATAGGTATTTTTGATTCAAATATGATTTCATTTATTAATAATACATTTGAAAATAATTCATATGATGGCCTTTCAATTAATTTCGCCAATAATATTTCAATAGTAGATAATATATTTATTAACAATCAATTAAATGGAATTTATTTTAATAATACAGAAAATTCAAATATATCTAATAATAAAATTTTAAATAACAACGTTGGAATCAATTGTGTTAATTCAGATGGAAATGAGTTTGAAGAAAATACAATTAATTCAAATGAAAAAGGCATTTATTTTGATAATACAACTGCACTCATTCATTCCAATCGCCTTCAAGATAACAGTATTGGACTGCAACTTGAAAGCTCAAAGAACAACATTGTTTATAATAATTATTTTGACAATATCAATAATATTGAACAAACAGGATCAATATTTACTACTTATTGGAATATAACAAAAATACCAGGAATCAATATTCTTGGAGGAAATCATTTGGGTGGTAATTACTGGTCAGATTATACATATTTTGACATTGAAGAAAATGATGGACTTGGTGAAACACCATATTATATCAATGGAATTAATGGAGATTATCTTCCACTCTGTATTGCAAACTATGAACTTTATGTTGATGATGATGCAAATGAATCCAGTTATGATGCTACCCATGTGAAAACAATTCAAGAAGCAATTAATAATGCATCATATGGTGCTAAAATTTATATTAAAAATGGAATTTATTACAACTCAACAAATATCGATAAAAACGTTCATATTACTGGTGAAAGTATTGATAATGTAATATGTACAAATACATCAAATTATTTTTTTAATGTAACATATGATAATGTTATCATTGAGAATCTAACAATTTTTAATTCAAGTACCTCAGATTCAGGATATGCCATTATTAACCAGGGTAATTTTTCAATTTTTTCTAATTTGAATTTTTTCAATAATAAAGGCGGAATAGCTCTTAATAATTCCAATCATGTTTTAATTTCAGATAACAATTTCACTGATAACTTAGGAAGCGGAATTCTGCTTACTAATTCTTCCAATAATACTCTTACTCGCAATTTATTAAAAAACAATTCAGTAGGTCTAAATTTTAAAATGGCAAATAATAACACCATTTATGACAATTATTTAAAAAATAATATTGATGTTAATCTGTCTAATGGAAGTTTAAACAATAAATGGAACCATACAAAAACACATGAAATCAACATTATTGAAGGGCCATATATTGGTGGAAACTATTGGGGAAATTATATTGGATTTGACAATAATACAGATGGATTAGGAGATACAGCTTATATTATTGATTCATTCAACAATATCAATGATTCTCTACCATTAATAAATTATTTTTATTTACATGATCCTGAACCTTCTAATGGTTCAACAAATAATAACCCTGGCTCTTTAACTTGGAAAGCCTATCTTGATTATCATGAATTGTTACCACCTCTTTGTTGGTCAATTGAATGTAATAATGGACAAAAAATCAATGATACCATTCAATACAAAACATTATATTTAGATCTGGACAATCTACAATATGGAAACTCATATACTATTTGGGTAAATATTACAGATGAGATTATCCTAAAAGAATATGTTTTTACTTTTGATATTATTGATAAAAACAATCCTAAACCACCTAAAAATAATAAAAAACCAGTTTCAATTATTTCAAGTCCTTTAATTGCATTTATTAATGAATCTATAACAATCAATGGAAATACAAGTTACGACCCTGATGGATACATAACTAACTACACATGGGATTTAGATAATGGAAAAATCTTTTACAATGAAACAATTATTTATCAATATTTAACAGAAGGAACATATACAATTAAACTAACAGTAACAGACAATAAAGGCTCAATTAATACAACCCAAAGAACAATATCCATTATTAAAGGCAATAATCCACCGGTTCTTGATGTTGAATATTCTAAATTAAGCAAAATATCAGTTCAGTTTTCAATAATCTCAATGGATCCAGATGAAGATCTATTAATATGTACGATAAACTGGGGTGATGATTCCCCTAACACAATTTTATCATTATCTAATCAAGAACTTTCAGTTAAAAATCATACATACTCAAAATATGGTTCTTATGAAATTTCAATTGTTGCAAATGATAGCTATACAACAACACCATATTCATTTCAAATTTCTTTGAGTAGTAAAGGAGATTCACCAGAATCATCAAAAGAACAGGAATCAATTTTTAATCTAACAAAATTTTTTTCAAAAGAGGGGCAACTTGTAAATAAAAATGCAAATCGATCTTTATTGAATGGAATCTTTGATAAAAAAACAATTTCTCTACTTGCAACCATAATTAGTATTTTATTGCTCTTTTTAATGAATTATCTTGTAGAATTCTCCAGTGATTATTTTAGTGAAAAAGCAAAGAATCACTTTGATAATAAAAAAGAAAGAAATTGGAGAATAGCAAAACTCTTGCTGATAGCTTCATATTTTGTATCCCATGAAACATTTGCAAAAATTGTATCAATTTTAATTTTTTCTTTTGTGATAACTTGGGCGTGGGTCCCTGATTTTTCAGATTTTATTTTATTTTTTATTTTTAGTATATTTCTTGTTTCAATTGTTATTTTATCTAGCGAAACATTACGGAAATATCTTTGTAAAAAACATAATCTTTGTTCTGAATTTGCTATATGGCCATTAGGTTCATTAATGATGATTGTTTCAACATTTATTGGAAATACCTTTTCACTTACAGCAAATCAAAACTACAGCAATGAAGACAATATAAAAAAATGTGGTCGTGTATCTTTCATTGTCTCAATATTGCTTTTTATTCTAGTAATATTTGGATATTTGTTTAATATATTCTATCCTTCAATATTTATTCAAATGTTTTTGATAATTACAATACTGAATCTCTTTATTGATCTTTTTCCATTCAAACCCATGGATGGTTATGATATTAGACGATGGAATTTTCCAATTTGGATCACATTTTACATCCTTATTCTTATAAGTTATTTCCATATTTATCTGCAATTTGAAATATAATATTTGAAATAACTGCTTGAATTTAAACAGATCAATATCGAAAAAATGACCACATATAAACAATACAAATTATATTTATAGCAAATATATTAATCATTATTCCTAAAACTTAAAGTATAATTAACTTTTTCAGGGCAGTTGATAACTATGCACATTGGAACAAATATTCTAGATCTCCTCAAATATTTATGCGCATCATTAAATCTCACAGTAGATCAATTGATCCTAGAAGTCACTGCATCAATTGGAACGATAATAATTTTTATTATTCTTGGTTGGATTGTCTATAAAATCATTGAGCAATATGTCACTAGATGGGCAGCAAAAACAAAGACAAAATTAGATGATGAAATACTAAAAAACATAAAAAAACCAATTTATTTTTTTGTTCTCCTCATAGGAACATATTCAGGACTTGAAATACTATCACCATTGAATAATTACTCAGATTTAATGCAGATTTTTTTTATAGTCGCAGAAATATCACTTATCACATTCATTATTACAAGAATTGTTAATGTATTTACTGTATGGTATTCAGAACGAGAATCAGAATCAATGAGTGAACATATCATTTTTGTTCTGAAAAGAGTTATTAATGGAACTATTTATCTTTTCACATTTATCATTATCCTCTATGTCCTTGATATTGATTTATCTGGTATTGTTGTAGGTCTTGGTGTTGGTGGTATTGCTATTGCTTTTGCACTTCAAAGTGTTCTAGGTGATGCCTTTAGTGCTTTTTCAATATATTTTGACAGACCATTTGAAATAGGAGATTTTATCATTGTCGGCGAATACTCCGGAACAGTAAAAAAAATTGGAATGAAATCCACAAGAGTGCAATTACTTCAAGGAGAAGAATTGGTTATGGCAAACTCCGTATTAACAACATCAAATGTTCGAAATTTCAAAAAAATGCAGAAACGAAGAGTTGGTTTCAATTTTGGTGTAATATATAGTACACCATCAGAAAAACTCAAAAAAATACCAGACATAGTACGAAAAATTATTGATGAAAATAAACTTAACACGCCTGATAGGATTCATTTTAAAGAATTTGGTGAATTCAGCCTCAACTTCGAAGCAATTTATTATATTGCCAATAGAGACTATGCAATATACATGGATGTTCAACAGGAAATAAACGTTAAAATTGTTGAGGCTTTTGAAAAAGAAGGAATTGAAATGGCATTTCCAACCCAGACCATTCACATGGCAAATGCAATTCAACAGACAAATCCAACCAAAATTGAAACTAAACCTATTAAAGAGAAAGCGCAATGATACGAAACAAGCATTTATATAAACATGGCCCTGTAGTGTAGCGGTTAGCATCAGAGACTCTGGATCTCTAGACGCCAGTTCAAATCTGGCCGGGGCTGTACTTTTTTTCCTTTAATTATTTATGAAAGAATCAAAAGTAAAAAGATTTCAGTATCGATATGTTCTAAAAGTAAACTCATACATACTTGGAAGATCTCGCCATAAATCACCACCATCTCGGGTGAACCAAAACGCTCCATCATCATAAGGATTTCCAAATGCATATCCCCATTCATAACCAAACGAGGTATTAACATTTGAAGGTGCTGGTGGTATAACAATAAAGTACTCCACCTCTGATGAAACATTAATATCCAAAAATTCAAGTGTTAACCATTCCCATGTGCTTGATATTTCATTAGGCTGAAATACTAAAGTATCTAATAGATATCCATTTACTGAATTTTCACGAAGTTCAGCAGTCAAGTTAAATTCAGGCGTTCCAAATCTTCTTAAATAAATCTCAGCGCTTGAAAAAGTATTATTAGTTGGTAAAAAATTTTGTCCAGCTGCCCAATTACCATCAACTGCATGACGAATAGGGAATCCCCGACTAAAAAAAGATTGATTTATATCAATATATTGAGTTGCATTAACTGGCGTTGTTGTTACAAGTTCTTCACATAATCCATTTTTATCAAAAACACCTAGATACACCTTAATATTATCCTGAGTTATATCTCCAAACGAATCTCCATGAGCATCCTTGTGAAGGTTTGCATCCCATATCACAGTATCATTGTATGTTTCATATGGCGGAATTATAATATCCTTATTGAATGCAAAGTCAAGAAATCCATTATGATACTTATGTCCTTGTGTTGTATAATAACGTGAAAGAATTTCAGTAATATGTGATCTTATACTTCCATTTAACAAAAATGGTTCATTGTTTGTTATACTAATTGAAATTTCTAAAGTTGAAGGATGGTACCATATTACATCAATACTAGCATTAATATCAATAACTGTTCTATTTTGACAACTCTCTAAATAATTCGGCAAATATTCTGGATTGCTACCAGAATGCATTATATGCCCGCCATCAAAAACTGATGTTGGATAAATTGAAATATTAAACATATTCTTCCATACATTTGTAACGTTATTCAAAATATCCCATGAAAAATCATAAACAATCATTTCAACATAATCAAAGTTATAAATTCCATTAGAATATTCATTATACATTATTGTGTTCCAATCACTACAACCAGAACAGCCTTGTGATGTAGCTATTTCTACAAGAGTTTTATGAGTACTGCGAGAAGTATCATCAAAATTATCCCTTATTTCATTCATACCATCATTTATTGAATTATCATCAGCAAAACTTGTTACATTAATAGAAATAAAACTAAAAATTAAAAAAATAATTAATATTTTTTTCTTTATTTTATAATTCATTTTTTTCCCCTATTTAATATAATATACATTTAATCCTTATTTAATAATGTTTATGGTACTCAATTCTTATTAGATCCAACAAAAACCTTATGTGTATAATCATTATTACTACGATAAAGTATGTAATATATTTATTATACCCATTAAAATTAGAATTATAAATTGACATTAGGTGGGAATGAATGGACAATATTGAAAAACAAAATGATTTCATCAGAGAAATTATCAATAATGATATAAAAACAAATAAATACAATGGGCGAGTGCATACCCGTTTTCCCCCTGAACCAAACGGATACCTACACATTGGTCATGCAAAATCTATCTGTTTGAATTTTGGAATCGCAGATCAATATAATGGCCTATGTAACCTTCGTTTTGATGATACAAATCCCTCAAAAGAGGAAACAGAATATGTTGAATCTATAAAAGACAATATTCGTTGGCTTGGATTTGATTGGAACGATCGACTATATTTTGCATCAGATTATTTTAATCAAATGTATGAGTATGCAATTGACCTAATCAAAAAAGGAAAAGCATATGTTGACGACCAAACACCTGAAGATATTAGCCGCAATAGAGGCACATTTACAGAAGCTGGAAATGAAAGCCCCTTTCGAAATAGAAGTATTGAGGAAAATCTTTCTTTATTTGAACAAATGAAACAAGGAATATTTAAGGATGGAGAAAAGGTATTGCGTGCAAAAATCGATATGACACATCCAAACATCAACATGCGTGACCCGATCATATACCGCATTCTTCATGCATCACATCATCGAACAGGTGATACATGGTGTATCTATCCCACATATGATTGGGCACATGGTCTTGAAGATTCAATTGAGAAAATAACTCATTCGATTTGTACTCTTGAGTTTGAAAACCATCGCCCTCTATACGATTGGTTTCTTGAACAACTAGATGTTTATCGACCTCAACAAATTGAGTTTGCACGATTAAATTTATCTTATACTGTAATGAGTAAACGGATGCTTAAAGAGCTTGTGGATGAAAAACATGTGAATGGTTGGGATGATCCAAGACTTCCAACGATTAGTGGAATGCGTCGTAGAGGCTTTTCACCATCATCAATTCAAAATTTCTGTAAGAAAATTGGTATTGCAAAGGCTAATAGCCTTATTGATTACGGTTTTTTAGAACATAGCGTTAGAGATGATTTAAACAAGACTGCTTTACGTTTCATGGGAGTTCTTAGACCCTTGAAAGTCGTCATTGATAACTACCCTGAGGGTCAAGTTGAAGAGTTAGAAGCAATAAACAACCCAGAAGATGAATCAGCAGGGAAACGAAATATTCCTTTTTCAAAAGAGATATATGTTGAACAAACTGATTTCATGGAGGAGCCCTATAAAAAATTCTATCGACTTTCCATTGGCAGGGAAGTTCGTCTTCGCTATGGTTATTTTATTACATGTACAGATATTGTTAAAGAAAATGATAAAGTTGTTACTCTTCATTGTACATATGATCCTGAGACAAAGGGTGGTTACGCACCAGATAATCGAAAAGTGAAATCAACAATCCATTGGGTTTCTGCTGATCAATCCATTGATGCTGAAATCCATTTATATGATCGGTTATTCACAGAAGAAGACCCAACAGGACATGATTTCTATGATTTCAAAGATTTACTTAACCCAGATTCTCATAAAGTGTTAAAAGATTGTAAAGTTGAACCGAATATTTCAAATCTTAAAGCTTTTGATCGTTTTCAATTTGAACGTCTTGGGTATTTTTGTATTGATCCAGATACAACAAATAATCAAATCATAATTAATCGAACAGTAACCCTTAGAGATAGCTGGAAAAAGATACAGAAACAATTTAAAGAAAAAAAGTGAAATCTTTATTATTCAATTGATCATTTCAACAGATATATCCTCTTCAAGATGAACAATTGCGCCTTTTCCTCTTTTACCCATGCTACAATTAACAATAACAGTGTCTTTTGTTTTTGCATAACCTGGATTTTCATGGATATGTCCACATAGAACAAGACGTGGTTTTATTTCCTGCATTATTTCATATAGAATCTTACTTCCACCATGTTTTCCAAGAAAAATATTATCCTGAAAACCATATGGAGGAACATGTGTCATCAATACATCAATATGTTTAAAAACAGCCCTATTTACAGGGTTGGAATAAAATGAAAAGGTCTCATTATCTGATACCCCATTTAAACCAAGAAATGACACACCTTTGAACTCAAATCTATTCTGTTGAACATTATCCGCATGACTCTTTTTTATTCCATCTATAACATCAGAAGTATCGATATTTCCAGGAACTACAATAACTTTTCCAGGTAATTGATCAAGGAGTAACGTAGCAACTTCCCCAGGTCCAAACTGAGTGATATCTCCACAGACACATATAATATCTGGATTGTGTTTTTCAATTACATTTCTTATTTCATTTACTCGGTATTGAGCCCCATGTATGTCAGCAACTGCAAATATTTTCATAGTATCATTTCTTAAATTGTATTTTTGAAGTGTTATGATATATTCACATCATATTTTTTAATAAATATTTTTTAAATATTCAAATTCTTTTTCAAATATTTCTGCTTGTGCCTGAATTATCTTTTCTGATTCATTAACATCCATTTGTTCCACTTGACGAGCGTAACTGACAAATCGACCAATCCATAACGTCTTTAAGGAATCAAGCAAGGTGTAAATCTTTGATTCATCATGTGAATTTTTATATGCAGAGGCATAATGAAATACGATTTTTGCCCATAGTTCTGCATTAAAATCATTGTCATTATTGACAATACCATCAATTTCATATGCAATCTCAGAAGGAATAAAATTATGCATACTTTCCTTTACAGAAACATAATCATTCCGAAATGACCTATCCATATCATCAATATTAATTTGAACAGGTATTGGTTTCTGACTGAAACTTACTCTATGATACTTTGATGCCCAACGGCTAGGTCTTTTTGACCAATAATCTTGATAATATCGTGCAAGTTCAAACATGCTTCGTGTAACCTTTCGAAACATAGGGATAAGAAATTTCTCGGGTTCTAAATAGTGTGTTGTTGATTCATGTATTTTAAGGGAAAATAATCCTTCTTTAACATAGAATCCTTCGGCTGCTGCACTAGTAACAATAAATATATCAATTCCAAAATCAGGTGGAAATAAAGGATGTTCTCTTAAAGCTTCATAAAGGTTTCTTGATAACGCAAATTCTCCTGCAATTGGTTGACGAATATCAATCCCATATAAGGTTCGTGTAAATGGATAAACCAAGTTATTTGTAATAACACCATCATTTTTATCCCGGATATAATAAGGAACCGTAAGATCTGCCCGTCCATAAACCACAGGGTTTGCAATTGTTTGAATCCAACCAGGTTTAATACTGAGAAGATCTCCATCCATAAGTACCACACATTTTGCTTCCACTTCATGGGCGATTTCAAAAATAGTCATCACTCCTGCGCCTTTTCCACCATTTGTAATATCATTTGCCACAATACAATGAATATTCTTATAGGGCTGAAAAAGACTAATAGCATCATCAGTACTATCTGCAGAATCTGCTTTTGATATCACAATTGCCATGTTATACTCAGGAAAATTTCTATATAGGCCTTCATTGATGACATTTAAAACATTCAACACAGTTGTCTCAACATCTTTACAGAGAACCCCAACCATCAGATCAATGGGCTTCATTTTCTTGGTTTTTTCTAATACTGCAGAGTCTAAGCTTAATCCTTTATTCCATTCTTGATTCATTTTGTCTTTCCCACCTTTCCCTTAAATATTTCATTTATTTTTCATTATCAATGATTACAATGTCTAATAATTGTTCCCTTATCTTTTTCCTAGCTGCAATCGTTCGGAGCCAATCAGGTATACGTGTTCCAACAGGATGTCTCAAATAATGATTACCTGAAATCATGAGTTGTTTACTGAACTCTTCAACCATTTGCTCTTCCATATGGCGATCATATTTAAGATTATTGAAATGAGCATCCGTATGATATTTACGAATGGTATCCTGTGCATATCTTTGATATAGTATTTGAAGAGACATAAGGAAATCTTTTGATACTTCAATGTGATCCACTTCAATGATAACTCGAAGTAACGTTTCCAGTATATCCCCAGACATCTTAATGAGACCTTGACTTTCATTCCCAATTTTTTGATGTTTATGATCATAAAACCCAAGATCAGTCTGGCAAATTCTTTTTGAGATAACATTTCTAAACATCTCAGCCATGATTCCAATTTCAAGACCCCAGTTCCCCGGGATATCAACATCTCTTGCAAGATCACTGGTTAACGCAAATTCACCCGATAAAGGATAACGAAATGAAAAAAGAAATTGGGCAAAATGTAATGGTTTATCTTGTTTTTCCATGAGCGCCTCAAGTAACGGATTTAAAAATAAACGTACAACTCGACCATACATGATACCTTCTTTTGTGTTGACTCTTGCATAATATCCTTTATTGAATTTGTAATCTAATTCTGGTTCTACTAGTGGATAAAGAAGTTTTGTAGGAATTGTTTCATCATATAGCACAATATCTGCATCATGCAATGCAACAACATAGGAATTTAAAGTAGCAATCCCTAACGCAAGCCATACATCCCTCCCCTTACCTTGATACTTTAAAAGATCAATTCCATCCCCTTGTAAATCTTTCAGTAAATATTCAATTTTTGGCCCATTACACCACATGATAAGATGAGGAATCTTTAAATCGGAGAAAAAATTCTTTACATGAGTGAATTCCTTTTCATTTTTAGCAGATAAAGGAATTACGATTTCATTAAGATATGTGCACTTATTCAATCCTTTTTTTATATTACCTAATGCATCATTAGTAATCTCTCGATATAACATTGGCAGTACCAATGATGCTGGACGTTCAGCGGTACATTCACTAACAGTTTTAAACAAGATTTTTTTATTAACATTGAACTCATGTAATGTAGTAATTCGTTCTTGTTTCAAATCCATTTATTATCGCCCATTAACATAGCTTAATATATCCATCAAGTTATTTGTTGAAATATTTGCACATCTATTTACTTCTTTAGAAGCATACACGGCTATACCAAGACCTGCTTTTTTTAACATTCCACAATCAACCATCCCATCACCAACTGCAATACTCTCTTGCAAAGAGATTTTATGGCTAATGCATAGCTGCTCCAGTACACAGGATTTTGAGATAGAATAAAACTCACTTGTAATTTCATCCGCCACATATTCAGTATTATGAATCTTAACTTCCCCTGTACAAATAGTATCATTGAATATAAGATTATTGGCAAACGAATAATCTAAACTCAATCGACCCTTCACAGCATTTGCTACAATGTCATAACTATCTGTTGCTAATGCAATAATGAAACCATGTTTTTTTAATGTTGAAATCAGTTCATTGACATGGGGACGAAATGGAATTTCATGAAAGAGTGAAAGTAACTCATCTTTTGAGATTCCTTTTAATAACTTAGCAATTTCAATTGTTTTTTCGTATGGTTGTAAAGAAGAATTTATAAAACCCTTTAGCTCTTTTTTGAATCCCTTTTTTTCTGCAAGATGAAAAATTGTTCTTCCTTGAAGCAATGTGCCATCCATATCAAATAAAACCAATCGATACATTCTAGATCAACAAACCATATCCACAATCCATTGTATACAACATACGATAAAGAAAGTGTCATTTCGATATTTTCATTCCATTACATGAATATTTCGATATTTTGGAGAAATATCTCACCAAAATCAAATATACTACCATGTTATTTCATCTTGACATTATGCCAGTTATAACATTTGATTATCAAGATTTTAAGCAACTTTTTCAGCAAGATATCTCAAAAGAGGAACTTATTAAAAGACTTCCTATGATTGGTGCAGATTTAGATAAGGTTGAAGATGATGCAATTAGTATTGAATTTTTTCCAGATAGACCAGATCTTTTTTCTGTTGAAGGCATTGTCCGAGCATCACGAGCGTTTTTTGACATAAAAACAGGTATTACATCATACCCCGTTCAACCATCAGACATCATAGTTAAAGTTGATGCATCTGTAAAAGATATTAGACCAATTGTACGTTGTGCACTTGTTAAAAATGTGACAATGTCTGATGAACTTATAACCTCACTTATGGACCTGCAAGAAAAACTTCATTTTGGAGTAGGAAGAAATAGAAAAAAAGTAGCTATTGGAGTTCATAATTTTGAACCAGTTCAAGGGCCTTTCACATATAAAGCAGTGGATCCTCAATCTGTCCAGTTTGTTCCACTTGGAAAAGTTGAATCAATGACCTTAAAAGATATTTTAGAACATCATGAAAAAGGTGTTGCATATGCTCATTTACTAGAAGATACGACATTGTATCCGCTGATAACTGATACATACGATAACGTGTTATCATTTCCACCAATCATTAATGGAACATTAACCGAAGTTACGCCTTTTACTACGGATTTATTCATCGATGTAACAGGAACTAGTCTTAAAGCTGTGAAAATTGCACTAAATATTGTGACAACTGCCCTTGCTGAAAGAGGAGGAGCCATTTTTTCAACGACCATCATTAATGATGCTGAAAAAATTGTTTCACCAGATCTATCACCCTCCCATAAACCACTTTCAATAGAATATGTCAATAAAATACTAGGGACAAACTTTGATAGTAATCAAGTTAAAAAGACTCTTGAAAAGATGGGCTATGATGTAGAAGAAAAAGAACCAGGGAAACTTACGGTTTTCATACCTGCATGGCGACCTGACATTCTTCATGAAATTGATTTAGTTGAAGATGTAGCAATTGGATATGGTTATGACAATTTCAAAAAAACCTTACCAGAAGTATTCACTTTTGGAAAACAATTACCAAATCAGTCAATTAGAGATAATCTTCGAACAATTATGATTGGTTTTGGATTTAATGAAGTGACAACATTTACTATATCTAACGAGAAAGATGAATTTGAAAAACTTGGTATGGACAAAGAAACACGTGTTGAACTTCTCAATCCCATAACAGAAGATTATACAAGTATACGAACAAGTCTACTCCCCTCTCTTCTTAAAATTCTAAATGAAAATAAACACCATCATCTACCACAGCAAATCTTTGAGCTTGGAATTGTTGTAAATGAAGAATTTAAAAATAAGTTTCATTTAGGAGCAGTTAAAACCAGTGCAAAAGCACATTTCACAGAATGTAAATCATTAGTTGAAGGTGTAATGAGGGAAATAGGGATTTCATCATATGAAATTGTTGAAAAGAGACACCCTGCATTTGTTCAAGGGCGCTGTGCATCAGTAAAAAAAGATGATAAAGAAATCGGTTATTTTGGAGAGTTATATCCAAAAACCATTCTTAATTTTGAATTAGAACATCCTACCATCGCATTTGAAATACATGTTGATACACTACAAAAATAATGTATACTCCATTTGAGATCATATCCTCATTATTCTAATGAACCAATTTCTTTTTCAACGTTTTCAAGAATTTCACATGATTTTACTACTTCCTTCATTTTTGTATGATCTGGATACAATGGGCGATCAATATCAAGAAACTCAACATGTTTTCTAATGACCTTTTTTGCCTTAGTTACCCCTTTACCAAAAGAATATTCTCTGAAATCAAGTGCTTGTGCAGCAGCCATAAACTCAATACCAAGAACCCCATATGCATTATCAAGAATTTGAGCATTTTTTATTGCTGTATTCATTGCCATTGAAACAAAATCTTCTTGATCCGCAGCAGCAGGAATCGACTGAATGGAACATGGGCTTGAAAGCAATTTTTGTTCAACAAGGAGATGATCTGCCGTATATTGACTCAGCATTAACCCTGAAAACATTCCCGCTCCTTTCGTTAAAAATGCAGGTAAACCAACATTTAATGCAGGGTTATTTAATCGATTCATACGACGTTCACTCATGAGACAAACCATAGTAATTGCAATACCTGCCATATCCATAGGAAGGCCAACTGGGCTTCCTTGAAAGTTAGCACCAGATATCTGTAGATCTTCGTCAGGGAAAAATACAGGGTTATCACAAACCCCATTCAGCTCAATTTCAATTTGTTTTTTTGCCCAATATATTGCATCATGA
This sequence comes from Thermoplasmatales archaeon ex4572_165, assembly GCA_002254885.1. Lineage (GTDB taxonomy): Archaea > Thermoplasmatota > E2 > DHVEG-1 > DHVEG-1 > EX4572-165. The sequence continues at coordinate 2,891 of NJDG01000015.1, read as the reverse complement.
GCAGCACCTACAACTTGTGGTGTAGATCTCATACTATACGCATCTTGTACTTTACATTTGATGGTTTCTTTTTGTAAATCTCCACCTTTGACAAGTTTGCATATAGATTTTGCACAACGAATTGCCCCAGGAAATCCTCTTGCTTCATGTAGTTTTGGTGTATATGGTTTCATGTTTGCCTTTAATGCTTCAAGGCTCATAGCAGCAGCAATTTCAGCTTGTTTCAAAAAATGATTTGCATCATATAAAAACAACGCACTCATTGCAGTAAGTACGTTACATCCATTAATGATTGCAAGTCCATCACGTGCATGTAATCCTGGAATTGGGATTTTTGCTTTTTCCATTGCCTCTTTTCCAGAGTAAAGTTTTCCTTTGTAATATGCTTCACCTTCCCCAATCATTAAAAGAGCAATTTGTGACATAGGCGCTAGATCCCCACTGGCTCCAACACTCCCCTTTAAACAAACATAGGGTGTTACTCCTTTATTTAACATTTCAACAAGTGTTTGTGTGATTTCAGGTCTAATACCTGATTGCCCATGTGCATGCACATTAATACGAGTAGCCATTGCACCTCGAATGTATTCAATAGGTGCAGGATCACCAATACCTGCTGCATGATTATAAACTAGATATTTCTGAAACTCTTGTATTTTATCATCATCTAATACTATTTCTGAGAACTCCCCAATACCCGTATTTACCCCATACATAATTTCTTTTGCTTTTATTTTCTTTTCAACAACAGCTCTGCATTTTATAATGCGTTCTAATGCACCATCATCAAGTTTTACTTTTTCGTTTAATCTAGCTATTTTTACGAGTTCTTCAATTGTGAAGCCATATCCCTTCATTGTTATAGTCATTGTTCATTACCCCAAAATTATATTTTTTATTTTAAATTGTATGAAAAAAGGGTATCTTCTTCTATTGTATTAATTTTCCCACTGTTTTTTTCTTAAACAAGGAGAACATATGAGGCAAAAGATTTTTTATCCCTATCTTCCATCAGGTCATTCATATGACACTTCTTTGTAGTAAATGTTTACAGCCTGCAATCACCTTTATCCGTTACAATGGAACACATCTTTGTAAAGATCATTTTATTCAATATGTTACAAAACGTGTAAAAAAAGAGATACGTAAACAAGGAACTATTGATGCAAATAGCACTATTGGAGTCGCTATCTCTGGCGGAAAAGATAGTGTTGTTGCTCTTCAGTTAATGTATGATCTATACCATAAAAGAAAAAATATAACACTAATTGGAATAAGTATCGATGAAGGAATAAAAGGATATCGAGCTGAAAGCCTTGTAATTGCTAAGAAACACTGTCAAAGCCTAGGTATTGATCATGTCATAGCATCATTTAAAGATCACATTGGTAAAACAATGGATGAAATCATGCAAATTGAACCTAAAACATATGGTGCTTGTAGCTATTGTGGCGTATTTCGCAGATTCTGTTTAAATACTACTGCAAAAAAATTTCATGTAGATCGGCTTGTAACTGGACATAATCTTGATGATATGTCTCAATCAATTCTTATGAATTTTATTAATGCAGATATTGAAAAATTAGCTCGTTTAGGTCCACATACAAAGGTTCAACCCGGTTTAATCCCTCGAATGATTCCACTTCGAACAATTCCTGAAAAAGAAAACGCGTTGTTTGCATTACTAAACGGATTTGATGTTCATGATGCTGTATGCCCATACTCCCTTGATGCTTCCAGAGGATATATCAAAGATATGGTTTATGATCTTGAAGAAAAAAACCCTGGTACTCGACATAGCATCTTAAAAAGTTATGATACAATAAAAGAAGTTCTTGCTTCTCGATTTCCACCATCTAATCTGAAAACTTGCAATACTTGTAGTGAACCTACAATGCATTCTGAATGTAAATCATGTCTTTTAAAAAATCAGTTAAATACTAAACCTTAAAAAAATCAATAATTATAAGTAGGAATTAGTTACAAATAGAATGAACATGGATGAAGGAATTATAAAAAATATCGAACATAAAGAAGATGAATTTGGTGAGATCCTGCGTCAGCTTGAAATCTTTGAAAGAGTATATCCATATTATACAAACATGATCCAAGATCATATACCCTCATCATCTAGCAAAGAATCCTCACTTAAAAGTACAATGCATACTGAAAAATGATGATTAAATAAAATCTTTTAAATCTTTGAGTCGTGGATTTTCAATACCGCTTCTTTTTACAGGGAAGATATTTTCAAGTAATTGTGTTTCTTGCACATATTCTTTGAAATATTTTAGAAATTCACTATCAAATTTTTTTGCTTGACGTAAATCTTCTGCTGCAAAACATAAAATCCAATCATATAAACCATGTAAATAATTACTTGAACCGATAATAATATCCATTTTTTCAGCAAATTTTTCAATATCACGATTTATTATTTTCTCTGCAAGTTTATCTAATGGTATATTTGTCTTTTTAATAAGTAATACATATTCGCTTAAACCAATTTTATCAAAATCAGTAACTGCATGATATCCCCAAATAATGCCTTTTTCTTCAAGATTGTTAATAATCCTTCTTAATTTTGGACCTGAAAAACCACATTCCTCCGCAAGATCATCTATACTTTCCTTTGCTTTTGACTGTAGTTTGATAATTACCGTTTTTTCATCCTTTTCAACTTGTTCTTTACTACGTTTTGCCATTCTATACCTTCCGATGAATACTTCCAATATAAATTCTTTATTAAAAACAGTTTCCATTACCCCTTAACAACACATTGATATATTGTGTAACTTAAAGAGATATGTCACCCCTTTGCTAAATTGATAACAGATCGTCTAATTTAAGTGCTTTTACAAGTTTTTCATACCAGGAATTATCACATTCAC
>NJDG01000041.1 GCA_002254885.1 Thermoplasmatales archaeon ex4572_165 | reverse complement strand
TTTACTTAATGAATGCCCACGATGTTTGAAATTATCAAGAACAGGCAAGAGATGAAGTTCTTCAAAAATCTGCTTCACGATCTGTATGGCTCCAATCGAAAGAGTCTTATTCTGGTTTAGCTTTATGTTATTTGGTGTCTTCAATATAGTTTGCATTTTTATCAAAAAATAAAACTACTGAAGGCACTTAATATTTATCTAAGTGCGAAACTCAGGATACAATATAAAACCAGTATAAATTTCACTAATATTTCCTTTTAAATATTCGTTCTCTTGTATTATACGATTCAAAAAGATTTCGTGAATCACCAAATAGTGTCTCTGTTTTTCCCATTACAAAAAATCCATTCATATTTAGTGCATTGTAAAAATCATTATAAAGAATTTTTTGGAGTTCTCTGTTAAAGTAGATGACAACATTTCTACAAAGTATCATATCAAAATTAAATTTTTTTATTCCAGATATAAGATCATGGTTTTCAAATTGAACAATTTGTTTTACCTCAGATTTTATTGAATAAATATTATTTTGTATGTTGAAATATAATTCAGGATTCTTTATAAAACGTAACTGTTTTATGATATCTGTTTGTGGGACATTAGGTTTTGAAATATATTCGCCTCTTCTTGCATGTTCTATTGATTCTCTATCAATATCTGAACCTATTATTTTGACCCGTTTCTGTGCATTTTTTAATCCAAGTAACTCAACACACATCATTGCAATACTATACGCCTCTTTCCCATCTGAGCTTCCTGCACTCCATATACGAATTTTTTCTTTTTCAGAAGAAAGCATTGGCAGTACATCATTTTGGATACATTCATATGCACTGGCATCTCTAAAAAATTCTGTAACATTGATAGTTAGATAATCACGTAACTGTTGTTGTTCTTGTTGATCTTTTTTTAGTATTTCCCAATATGCATGATAAGTGTCAATATTATATACTCGCATTCTTGCATTAAATCGTCTTCCAAGATATGCATCTTTATATTGACCTGTGTTAAAACCAATGAGTTGTTTTACTCCTTTTTTAAGAGCATGGAAATCAGGCGGATACATTCGTTCTTCCATACGGATTTTTCCCCTTATTTAAATTGTTTTTTCACAGATATCGTTTGGTTCTTTTTTTACCATTTTTATGAAAAGTTCTTTATTTTCAGGATAAAACGTAATGGTCCTTCCTCTTTTTCCACCAATATCTTTGTTAACGAGGCGGATATTAAATTCTTTAAGAATATCTCGTACAGCTTTTGCATTTCGATCCCCTATCTTGAGAATGTCATCTGTGAAATCAAATATACTTGCTCCACCAGCAATTTTTGCCTGTATTTTTTCAATTTTTGCCCCTACTTTTTTCATTTCTTCAAGGAGTGCAGGTATTGCAGAATCAGCATATTTTCCAATTTTATCTTTTTTTACTCCAATTTCTGGAAGCATGATATGAGACATACCCGATACATTTGTTGTTGGGTCATAGAGAACGATACCTATACAACTTCCAAGACCTATTGTTGTTATTGGGGTATTATCTGTTACAACGGTATAGTCTCCAATTCCAATTACAACTGCATCTTTCATATTTTTTTCTCCATATATCATAGCCATTTTTTATTATGCAAGTGATTCTAATTTTTCCCTTACAATACCATCTGTTTCTTATATGACAAATGGGGGGTTTTTTATCACAGTTAACAGTTTTTTGTGCTTCTTATTTATTTGAGTTGCCCTCAAATTATTATTTTTTTTATTTTACTCCAAGTTTATCAAGAATAATATCTATTGATTGAGGTTCAGGTATTAAGAGCATATCTATTTTGAAATTTTTCTTATCTTCCTCTTTTAAATCAACATTAAAGAATAAGATTTGATTTGCAACTTGTCCGATTTGAATGAGAACGTAATCAATAATTGCATCAGGCATATCATAAGCAATTTTTGGTGGGCCAGGAATTAGACTCATTTGAAAAAGTTCGGAAAGACTATCAAAAAATGCACACATTATCACATTTCCTAATTCACTTAAAGAGGATTTATCTATCTCCGATAATATTTCAACAGATGAATCATGCTGTCTTTGAAGAAGTTCATCTGCAATTGAAAATGCACTATCTTTTGGGATAAGAAGCATAACATAAGATGGGAGTTCTTTGGATATCCGTAGAAAAATTCCAACAACCTCTTGTTCTTTTTCAATATGATTTGTTACATCTTCAAGATTAATAAGTTCTGCTTTTGGAATTCCCATTTGGATTTTTCTTTGAATCATCTGAGATAATGCAGTTGATGCGTTACCTGCTCCGATATTTGCCATTTCTTGCAATGCATCTTTCTGTTCTTTATTTATTTTCATTTCTAGCATATAATTCAATCCATGTTTTTTTTATCAAGTAAGTTATTAAGGTCAAGGACTGGAATTACTCGTCCATCTCCTGTTATGGTAAATCCTGCAATTCCTTTTGATCTTTTTATTGATCCTTTCATATTTTTTATAGTGATTTCTTGTTCTCCAATGAGTTGGTCAACAATTAATCCAAACTGTTTATCTTCTTTTTGGATTACTACTGCAAACATATTCTCTAAATTCTCATGTGTTTTATTTCTTAGTCCAAGAATGTGTTTCAATGATTTTAATGGAAGAACTTGATTTCTAATAACGGTTGTATTTACCCCGTTAATTTTTCGTATATCATTTTTTGTTAATCTCACGGTTTCGATAATATTACTGATTGGGATAGCATAGGTTTCTGTATCTATACCTACAAACAATGATTTGAATATCGCCATTGTTAAAGGAAGTTTTAATGAAAAAGTACTGCCCTCATTTATTACTGATGTATATTCTACAATTCCATTTAGTTTTTCAAGGGTTGATTTAACTACATCCATCCCAACTCCTCTACCTGAAACACTTGTTATTTCTTCCTTACTGCTTAAGCCTGGGAGCCAGAGAAGATCAAGTGCTTGTTGATCATTCAATAATTCTGCTTCTTCCTTAGTTCGTAGTCCTTTTTTAATAGCGTTTTTTCTCATTTCATTTGGGTCTATGCCCTTTCCATCATCTTTTACAGTTATGAAGATATGATTTCGTTTTCGTTCTGCAATAAGATAAATATTTCCCTCTTCTGGTTTTCCCCCCTTTTTTCTTTCAGAAGGTGTTTCAATTCCATGATCTACTGAATTTCTTAGAAGATGAACAAGAGGATCCCCTATTTCATCAAGTATTGTTCTATCAAGTTCAATTCCTTCTCCTTCAATAATTAGATTTATTTTTTTATTACTGCTTTTAGCAAGATCTCTGATCATCCTTGGAAATCTATTAAAAATATGACCCATTGGAATCATTCGGATATTCATGATTTTATCTTGAAGTTCTGTTGTTAAACGATCAAATGTGTTTATCGTTTCTGAAAGTTCATCTATGTTATGATCCAATGCAATTTGACCAAGTCTTCCTTTACTTATGACAAGTTCTCCTATCAGGTTCATGAAATCATCAAGTTGATCCATATCAACTCGAATGCTTTGACTTCGTTTTTCTACCGAGTTGATTGATTGTTTTTCTTCCTTATTTTCTATATTGTCACTTAATGATCTATCAATTTTTTCCTCATCTATTTCTAGTTGTAGATTTTCTTCTCTTGTTTCACCAATAGTTAATTTTTCATTTTCAAAATTAATTTGTATAACATTTTTCTTTGATAGTTCAGATACCGTATTGATTTGTCGTTGAACATAATCCATATCATCTTGCGTTGAGATTATAAGTTCGAATCCCGCATCAAACTCTCCATCTTCAATCATTTTTTGATTTGGTTTTGCATAAACAATATCGCCAATATCATTGAGTTTTTTTAAAAGAAGAAAAGCGCGAATGGATTTCATTAAACAAGTTTTATCTACCTCTATATCAAGCTTATAGATATCTCTTCCACTATCAATTTCTTTTACAATTTTTGCCTTGGTTTTTTCATCAATTGATAAACTTGGTTTTTGCTGATTTTTTTTTGGTTTTTTTATTTCTTTGTTTGATTGATTTTTCTTTTCAGATTGTCCCAGGAATTTTTCAAGATTTTGAATTATTTCCGCGATATTAAATGAAGTTGCATCTTTATCAGAGATTTCTTCAACCATGATTTCTAGTCCATCAAAACATTTGAATATTAGATCAACGAAACCTGTATTTACTTCCAGTTGATTATTTCTTACTAGATCAAGTGTATCCTCTGTTTTATGTGCAAGTTTTTGAATTTCAGTATAGTTCATTGCCGCAGCCATCCCTTTTAATGTATGTGCTGCTCGAAAAATCTGATTCATAGCATCTTTATCTTTTGGATTTTCTTCAAAATCAACAAGTGTTTGATTAAGTGTTTGCAGATGCTCTCTTGCTTCTTCAACAAACATGTCTTTATATTCTGACATTTTTTTTATCCAGCATTTCCAATTATATTTTTTATTTTATGAACTGAGTGATTTGGAATACTTTCAATAGGGAGAACCTTATCAACAACCCCTAATTTAATTGCAGCTTGTGGCATTCCAAATATTATTGAGGTTGCTTTATCTTGAACGATTGTATAACCTCCTTTGGCCTTTATAAGACCCATGCTATTTGCCCCATCTTGACTCATACCCGTAAGTAATATGCCAACAGTATTTTTTCCATAGGCATTTACAGCTGATGTAAATGTAATATCAACCGAAGGTCTAACTCCATGAATGCGATCTTTTTTATTAAGAGAAACATATTTCATTATCCTTCCGTGTTCCGTTTTCTCTTCAACGGTCATGTGAAATCCACCAGGTGCAATTAAAGCAAGACCTGGTTTAATTACATCACCTTCTTCTGCTTCTTTCACTTGAATTTTTGAGATTTTATCTAGCCGTTCTGCAAGACTTTTAGTAAATAATGGTGGCATATGTTGAACTAGTAATATGCCCACAGGTAAATTCTCTGGAAATTGAGGAAATAACTTACATAATGTTTGTGGTCCACCTGTACTTGTTCCAATTAATAATATTCCATCAGATGAATTCTTTTTATGATGTTTTTTAATGTTTTTCTGAGTATTTGCTTCTCGTATTTTTTGAACGAATAATTTTGAAATCGATTGCAATGACATACCTTCTGAAGGTTTTGAAAGATAGTCAACTGCGCCAAGCTCAAGAGCAATTTTTACATTTTTCATATCATTTGTTGTATCATTACTAAATATAATGATTGGAGTGAATCGTTCTTTAAGTATCTGATGAGATGCCTCGACCCCATTCATCTCTGGCATGTCAATATCCATTATTATAACATCTGGGCGATATTCATGAAATTTTTCAATTGCCTCAATTCCATTTTCAGCAGTACCAACGATCTCAATATCAGGATATTTTTTCAAAATATCTGTCGCTGTTTTAATAAAAAATTTGGAATCGTCAACAAGTAGGGTTTGTATTTTTTCCCCCAAAATCGTTGAATCTTCAATGACCGGTTCTTTTATATTTAAGGATTTAGATTGCTTCGATTCATTAGATATATTCGCATTAAATGATGATTTTACTTTTTGAATAATTTCTTTTCCTATTTTCTGAATATCTATTGAAATCAACCCTGATGGTTTACAAATAAAATCAACGGCCCCTGCTTGCAATGCATCCATTGTAATATCTGCTCCTTTTTCTGTTAGAGCACTTACCATGATAATGGGCGCGGGATTATTTTTCATGATTTCTTTAACTGTTTCAATACCACCCATGACAGGCATATCAACATCCATTGTTATTACATCAGGATCATATTTCTCTTGTTTGATTAAAGCATCTTTACCATTATGCGCAATATCTACAACCTCAATTTCAGTATCAGATTCAAGAATATCACTAATCATTTTTCGCATTAATGCAGAGTCGTCTACTACAAGGACTTTAATAACCATTTTTACCTCCAAAAAAAAAAAAATTAATATTTTTTGGTATATATTATCCTAGAACCTTTTCAATTTCTTCTAAAACCCTTGGTGCCTTAAATGGTTTAACGACATATCCTTTTGCACCAGCTTGAATAGCTTCTTTAACTTTTGATTCTTGCCCAATCGCTGTTATCATGATAATTTTTGCATTTGAATCGGCAGCAACAATATTTTTTACTGCTTCAATTCCTTCCATATTTGGCATTACAATATCCATTGTGACAAGATCTGGGTTTGTTGCCTTGTATTTATCAATTGCTTCAAGTCCATCTGATGCTTCTGCTACAATTTCAAATCCTTTGGGTTTGAGAATGTTTGTAAGCATCATCCTCATGAATTTTGTATCATCCACTAACATTATTTTTTTTCCCATTTGACCCTCTCTTTATATAATCTAAATCATGCTTATCAAATTTTCTATAATTCTATAGTTTTGTGAAGTATGAATATTATTTCGTTTTTTTCATTTTTTCAATTCCATAAGTATTAATTGATAGTGATATCTTTAAAAAAAATTATGAACTATATGGAAATGTTCAGCGCATAGGTGACCTTTCTATTTTGTCAAATTATGTTCAGCGCATAGGTGACTTGATAAATAATACTAAATGTCTTTTTTAAAGCTCTTTTTGTGGAGCATCATGGATTTGACCCCTGAAGAAAGTAGAAGAGTTGAAGCAATAAAACGTGTGAATGAAGGTGAAAAACCTGCTGATATTTATCATAGTTTGAA
>NJDG01000014.1 GCA_002254885.1 Thermoplasmatales archaeon ex4572_165 | reverse complement strand
AATGCCTGAAATAATAAATAAGCATGAAATTATAATTATATTTATTTTTTTAAACTCTTTTGATCGCATAATTAAACCCCTTTTTTTAATTTTAATGATTATTAATATAATTTGTATATATTTATTAATTTCTATGTTTTTATATGAAAAAGAACGATTTTAAGATATTCAAATGAAAATTGAATATCGATTATCAACGATGAAAAAAATTACAAATTTATTGTTAAAAAATTTATAAACATATCAATAATCAATACAAATTTTTCAAAACAATTACTAATGCACTCTGAAAGTTATATTCCATTAATCTATTTATAAAATTATACGATCTGCAAGACCTGGTATTTTCTCAACAAATGCAGTAGTGTTCTCACCTTCAAGATCAACATTGCATATGAGTTTTTCGTCATATCTACTCGATTCAAGATTACAATTAATAGGGTTTAAAAAATCAACATGTAAAGCATCACTTTTTATTGCTACATGCTTCACATGACGAAAATCTTGAGATAAAATATCCATCTCAACATTGTTTGCCTGAGTGACATAATCATCGTCAGAACCATCAATATTCATCGTTAATTTACCAGAACTTGGTATATATTCAAGATGTTTTACATTTCGATATTGATAAACCTTTTTCATTATAACACCTAACAGTCATGATTAAAATTCAATTGATTTTCGTTTTTCCATTCGAGCCCGTTGTCGTTCAACTGCTTTTTCCCACTTTTCTCCAAACATATGATCTTTTAAAGAAGGTATTTGGTTAAAGAAAGAATCAGGACTTTTTCCATCCATTTTTACACCATACATCTTTGTGATAAATTGTTCTCCGTCTGTTTCACATAGTACCATAGATGAAAAATTTACAATAACTCCATTTCTATTTACCTTCATAGACCGAATATCAACAAAACGCGGATCAAGTTCTAATTCTTGAGTTTCTGCCTGAAACATTGTTGAATTTTGCTCAGCGTTCACTTGAAGCGTTCCAGAATTTGAAGAATATTCCATCTCCATTTTCTTTTCAAACCTTTCTCCATCCTTCATTAATAGAAAAATATAAATTATCCCTATTTAACTTTTTGTATATTGCGATGGGAAATATTAAATGAGATGCCTATTAAAGCAACCCGCCACGTTTGAAAATATCCATTTGAGATTTTGAAAAAGGCTTTGCCTTAAAATTCTCTTTAAGTGTACTGTCTAAAATATTTCCTGTTTTTAGATCTACTTCTATAATATCTCCATCATTAATCTTTTTGGAAATATTATCAGCCACAAGGATCGGCATTGCATTGTTTATGGCATTACGCTCATATATTGCACCAAAAGATTCAGCTATGATAATACTTATTCCAAGAGATTTAAAACAATCCACTGCTTGTTGTCTGCTACTTCCGCAACCAAAATTTTTTCCAATAACAATGATATCGCTAGGTTTTGCTTTCTTTGCAAAATCTTCATATCCTTCGAGATTATCAAAAGTATATTGTCCCATTTCCTCAATATCTGTGATATGTAAATACCGGTTATGAAAAATCATATCAGTATCAATATTGTCCTTTGCTATCACCCACGCTCGCCCTTTCATTTTTAATGGTTCCTGGAAGGTTGATTTTTCCATCTTTATCCCCTTATCCACAATATCAGATTTTGCTGAAAATTTAATTGGTTTAGAAATCTCTTCCTTTGTAGTAATGACTCCGGAGATAAGCGATGCTGCAACTGTTTCAGGACTAGTAAGATATACATCTCCTTTCCCTTGTTTTCCAACAAAATTTCTGTTACCCGTTGAAACTTCTACTTCACCTTTTCCAGTTTGACCTATTTGTCCTGCTGCACAACCTGCACAACCTGCCGATCCAATCAATACACCTGCTTCTTTAAAAATCTCAATTAGACCTTCATTTAAACATTGTTTCCAAATACTGTCTGTGGCAGGTACAATTTTTAATACTCTCCCAGGAGCAATTTTCTTACCTTTTAATATTGATGCAACAGCTCTTAAATCTTCCATACGTCCATTAGTACAAGACCCAATAAACCCTGAATCAACAATTGTTCCTTTAACTTCATCAGCAGATACAACATCCTCAGGATGACCTGGTCTTGATATTTGTGGTCCTTTCTGTGAGATATCAATTTCAATTATCTTCTCATATTCTGCATCATCATCAGCATATATGTTAGGTACTTTTCTTCCCAAGTTGTCCTGATAAAATTTAATTACCTCATTATTTGGTGGAAAGAGAAGAATGATACCTCCCATCTCTGTAGCCATTGATGCAATCGTGATCCTTCCATCAAGAGAAAGCGTATCTACATATTCTCCATGTATTTCTGCTGCATATCCAAGAAGACCATTTGCACCAAGCTGTTTTAACATAAGAAGTACAACATCTTTTGGAGAGGTAGACTCCTTTGGCATTCCTTTTAGAATAATTTTTACAGATGGAGGGACTTTAAACCATACCTTCCCGTGTGCCCATGCATGAGATATATCTTTATCTCCCATCCCCTGACCAAAGGCACCAATTGCACCTAGAATATTTGCATGTGAATCTGTCGAAACAATGGTTCCTCCAGGTTCAATAAGGCCCTTATCTATTGCAATATGTGTTCCGATACCCATATCTATATCATAAATATCGATATTATTATTTCGTGCATATAATCGACAGATATGTTGATTTTCTGCATATTTCTGACTACATCCACCAGGGTTACAATCAAATGTGAAAAATGTTTTTTTGGGATCATCAATTAATAGGTTATGATCTACAAGATTTTTTACAACGTTTGCTCCACCAAAATCTCTTGCAACACGTGCATCAATGCTGATATCAATGATATTCCCAACGATTGCTTCTTGTTCTGAATGATTCTCAAATATTTTTTGAATAATTGTTTTTCCCATGTTTATTAACCTCCGTTTTTCATAATTATTTTTTTCTATTATCTTTCAAGTGTTTTTTCATCTTGACCATTATATTCATGATTTATTGTAAACATTTTCCTCATTGGTTTGAACATTGTCTGTTCCTCATATGTATGAGCGGTAAGACCTGCAACTCTTCCAATAAGGAAAAAACCTTTTCCAAGTTTCCAATCAAAATTCATATCTGAAATAATTGCTGCAATTGCTCCATCTACATTGATTGGGAGTTGTCTTCCCGTTACTTCCTTTAGTTCTTTTTCGATAGATTTTGCTAGTAAAACATGATTTCCTTTTATGTTTAATTCATCAGCAAGTTGAAACAAACGTTGTGTACGTGGATCAGATGTATGAATGCGATGACCAAAACCAAGGATACGTTGTTTTTTCTCTCTGCTTTCAGAGACAAGTAATTTTGTTGTTTCCTCAATTGTTAATCCTTCTTGTTTCATCCTTTGTATTCCTTGCTGCATGAATTTTGCACCTTTTTCAATAGCTCCACCATGGGCATCACCAATTGATAATATACCAGCTGCAACTGCTGTGGGAAGTGGGACACCTCCAGATGCAACCACCCGTGTTGCCATTGCAGAAGGGGGAGTTACTCCATGATCTATACATGCAGTGAGAATTGCATCCATCATTTTCCCTTGTTTTTCACTAGGAAGTTCACCTTTCAATAGGAGATAAACGACATGTGAAAACGGGATGTTCCCAATTAAATCCTCTTGTCGATAACCACAAGTAACCAGATGATTTGGTTCAACCTTTGTAATCTTTGTTTTCCATGGATCCATAATAAAACTCAATCCCCCAATACCCGATAAATATTATCAAGAACCGTTCCATCAAAATACTTTGTAATACCAACAATTTCATCTCCAATTACTGACTCTATTGGGCCACCTGTCTCATCATATGCAATGTTTTTCAAATCCTCAATATCCACAATCTTAACCTTCCCTGAAACCTTATCTATTAGATCTTTTCGTTTTGGATTAATTGCAATACCCTTATCTGTAACAATTGCATCAATGATATCGCCAGGTGTTGAAATCGTTGTTACAAGTTCTCGAACAATAGGATTACTTTTTCGAAACACTGGAACGGTTATAATAGTAAGATTTGCAGTGGCTGATACATCTTGATGACCTCCAATCCCATGTAGCATTTTTCCATTGCTATGTGTGTTTACATTCACATTAAAACGGGTATCAACTTCTGTTGCACCTAGAATTACAGCATCTAGCTTATCTGTATTTCTTCCTTTCATCGTATGATCTGAATATTCTCCAATTGTAGAAATCGCTTCTTGATGATTTCTCACGAAATCAACTGCAACTGTATCAAAACACTGGCAGGTATTTACTTGTTTCAATATATCGTCATTGTACATGTTTACAATAAATTCTGTAAGTCCACCTGTTGAACATCCTGCAACCATGTTTTTTTCTTTAAGACGTTGACCCAGATACTTTAATGCAGCAAGAGAAATACCACCTGCTCCTGCCTGAAAAATCATATCATTCTTTACAATTCCTGCGGCTTCCATCAGATCAACACAGTTTTTTCCAATGTTTAATTTCATTGGATCCTCTGTTATTTTCAAAGAACCACTTACAATTTTATTAGGATCTCCTATTTGATCAATTTCAACGACATAATCCACCAGACCTTCATATATTTCACGAAACGGACTTGGGTAATTCACAATATTATCTGTAACAATAATAACTTTATCCGCATGCCACGCATCAACTGGAGAATAAGCAATGTTTCCAAAAGCACTTTCTCCGATAAGTCCTGTTGCATTTCCTCTACAATCTGCTGCTGATGCAGCAATAACTGCGATATCTGGATGGAGTTCTCCTGATTTCACTGCCCCCCATCTTCCACCATGTGAGCGTAATATCACAGGTGATTCTAATGGATTGTTTGTGGATATGAAATCACCAACAACGCCATTTACACTCCCTTCAATTCTAGTGACAACACCATCTTTTATGTAATTAATTATTGGTTTATGGACATTAAATAAAGCTGTTTGAGCGAGCCGAAGGTCTCTACACCCTATGTCTTTAATCGCTTCAAACGTGTTGTTAACAACATAATCCCCATTTCTTAGTTGATGATGAAATGAGATTGTCATTCCGGACTTAAAACCACATTTTCTAAGAGCCGTTTCAATGTCTCTAACAATTTTTGAATCTCTATTGTGTTTTTTTCCGCCTTTAAAAGGTATGAATGATTGGCCTGAAATACTAGTTTCAATTTCTTTTCCAGCTGCATTTTTCACTTTCATACATTATTCCCCCATAAATTTGTTATCCTTTTTGTATGATCTGCTAGTTTTCCAGAATTTTTAAATAGAAATGTGAAAGGGGTTTTATCAAATGTTTTCCATTTTCCTTGGTCTGCTGCGGTTTTCCAAACAGTAATTACTTTTTCCTGTACATCTTTGTCTTTAATCCATTGTAATTCTTTTGAAAAAATGTTTCCTATCTCTTTTTTTTCTACCAAAGGTATAAACTCCCTTAAATTAATCTTAAAATGAGGTAAATATTGCTGTTATTATTAAAGATTTCCTTGATTAGTAATTGCCATCCATCCATTAAAATAAGATACGATCAATCTATTTTTTTTATGGAGAAATGAATATTTTCCATTATATGTCCGGTAATATCTGTATAGAAATCTATATAAATATAGTAAAATAAAAATGATATAGCGAAAAATTCATGATCTCATTTACAAAAAAAATAAAAATTTCAAAAATTGATTCTATCATTGTTGTTGTACTTGTAGTGATAGCTGGTATTGTACTTGTGAGATCTGGAAGTATTTCTCCTGAACTTGAAGACATTATCACCCCATCTTCTGAACAAATGCAACCTAGTGAACCAGATGAACCAATCATTGAACCAATAGTCCCTCCAGAATCAATAATTCCAGGATATATGCGATCTGTTTCCCCGGAGAATGAGGGCTTGCACTACGATAAAATGAGTGTCTCTCGTGAATGGTGGTATTATTCTGTTGTCTTTGATGAAAATAGTGATTTGGCAGGATGGGTTGCATCAATCAGCTTTAACCACATGGCACGAAGCGATCTTTTAGGCACATCAAAACCAGATATGATGATTGTCACACTTCATGGGCCAAATGGAGAAGAATATGGTGGTGTAATTAATAAGGAACGAGGATTAGGAATTCTTAAACAACCAACTCTACAAGCAAAAACACCTGGTGTCAGTGTCACATTTGAAAACTCCTGGGTAGAAGGCGAATCACCTGAATGGTTTATTCACATAGAAGATGAAGATATTGATCAAAATAATGACATTACACTGGATTTAAGATTCTTTGCACCTTTTGATGCAATGTGGACTATTGGTGAAAATTCATTTGATAAAACAAATAGAAACCTGGCAAGTTATGTATTCATGGGTTGTAATGTCACAGGAACTGTATCTATAAATGAAGTCACCCATATAGTACATGGAATCGGTCATCATGAACATACCTGGTCACCAAATCTAGTAACGAAAGGATTAATTAATGGATGGGATTGGACACATATAGCTCTCGATAATGGCTGGAATTTATATTTCACTTCATATTATAATAATCCCCAATATATTTCAACAAAAGTATCAGAAATCAATCCTTTTGGAACACTTATTTTAACTACAAATTCGGGTGATACTATCACTGCTCTAAACAACATAAACCCTGAGATAATAACGTCTGATAAAGAAATATTTACCTTTGTTTCCATGCCTCAAAAAATTAATTTGAATGGGCAACCTGGTTTAACTCAACCTTTGTTAAATACGTTTGATATTTCTTTGAATATGGACCTTACTTTTGATCAATCATATGAAAAAATATGGAAATTTCCAACTTATGTTGGGATGAAAATAGGTAGAAATATCGCATCTGGTACCATCTCTTGGAATGATGATGAAGGCGAACATACTGTTGAATTAAATGGAGTTGGAACAATGTGGAGCATGAGAGCTTTTCTATAATTCAATACAATTTATAAATATAAATAGGAAAAATTTAAATAATTAACAATCGTTTTATAATATTGGGGACAAAAGTATGAAAATAAATCTAAAAAAAATTATTATCCTGTGTACAATTTCACTTTTAATTGTACCTGCAATAAGTTCATTATCAATTGAAAACAATAAAAAAATATCTACTGACACAATGTCAATGGGTAGCGAATACAAGGGTCATCTTCGTATATATATCGCTGAAATTGAATCTAGATGGGACATGTATAATGGTGCACCATATCACTATGCTTTTATGGATTATGCTTTTAATGATGATGTCGAAATTGCATATCTTGATACGTATACTGATTCAATTACTTGGCAAGGTGATGTTGAAGAAGGAAATGTAATGATATTTGCAGCAATATTTAATCCTACTAAACATACTGCATATGGAGATCCACCAGAGGGAAGACCTTACAAAACATATTTCGTTGATGCAGCAGCTGGATGTGAACCGGGTCAGACTGATGAAAATGTTAAAAACGAAGAATTTACTCATACAATTTTCTGTGAAGTAGCAACTGCAACTTGGTGCCAATATTGTCCATATATGGCAAGTGAATTAAATAGTGTCTATAAGAGTGGAGACTATCCATTTTATTATATTGATATGGTTACAGATGAAAGCAGTTTAGCAAGTTCACGAATTGGTGATTTCAATCTTGCAGGATATCCCTCTGCATTTTATGATGGGGGCTATCAAGCTGTTGTTGGAGGTGGTGCTGGATCATCATATCACAGAGATTTAATTGAAGTGTGTGCAGAACGTGATGTTCATGATCTTGATTTTATATTAAGTGCTGAATGGGCAGATGAAGGAATTGTTAACATTGATATTAGTATCACAAATAATGAAGAACTTCCAAATATGCCGCCAGAAGCACCAACAATAACCGGACCGGAAAATGGCAAACCTGGTGAATCTTATGAGTATGACATTCGTACGTCTGATCCAGATGGCGATGATGTTTCTTATCTTATTGATTGGGGTGATGGTACGGATTCAGGTTGGATTGGGCCACATAATTCAGGGCAAACTATTTCTGAGACTCATATTTGGGATGAAGAAGGGACTTTTATTATTAAAGTGAAGGCAAAAGATCCTGATGGGGCCGAAACCGATTGGACTTGGTTAAAAGTATCAGTTCCAAAAGGAAAAGCATATTCACATCCGTTCTTTGAATGGTTATTTTCCCAATTTTCAATGTTTGAAAAACTATTTAATTAGTTTTTCACATATTTTCCTTTTTTTTAATTTTCCATTGAAATTTCCTCAAAATAAACAAGTTTTTTAGATGAAATTATTCTGTATGAACTCAATATCATTTTCAATAAATTTCAAGTGACAAATCAAGGTTTATTTAATATTTACTTCACCCTCATCAGCATTAACTTCAAGAATGTCTCCTGATTTAATTTGATCAATATCAATTCCATCGACACATGGTACACCTGCTAAAATGGCACCTGTTGCAACAATGGTTTCTGTTTCCTTATTTATAATTGCTTTTGGTCCAACATTGTTTTTTGCGATACCATAAATAACATAGGATCCAACAGTTGATCCTTTTCCATTTGGAAAAACTAGGATTTTATCTTTAACGCTTTGTCCTTCAAGCATGTGACCTTTTTCAATGACAATTCCTGTGTTTATATCAATACCGCCATAGAATCCAATAGGTTCAGTAGACACAATGGCTTCTCCTTCTGCTTTCCCCGGTGAAATCATCCTGCCTTTCATTCTAAAACCTCCTCTATGAGATCGTCAATATTCTTATACACAACCTCTTGTTTACAAAAACCTGGCATATAGTTTGCAGCTTTTCCAGAGTTTACTCCTGTTTTTTTGAATCCCATCTGTTCAATAGGCGATACAACCATACAAGTATCTGCAACAATTTTTCCACCTGCATTTTCAATAATCTGTGTAAAACCCATGCGATTAGATGCTTCCTTCATCATTCGAGATGTACAGATCCATACTGGTTTTTTTAATTTCTTTCCAGATACCTTTTCAGATAATGTCGCTATCTCTCGGAGTGATGCATGTGGACAACCTAAAATAACAATATCGGGATCAGATCCTTTATTTAAGGTATTATATGTGTCTGAAATGTCATTCTTGCTTACTGTAATCTTTTCCAGATCTTTTGATTCTACAAGATCTGCCTCAGGTGTTAAACCTTCTATGTGATAGAGAGCTACCGCACCAGATGCAGCCATTGCCGCACCAAGTGCCTTTAAAAGATCGGTGTTTGCATCTTTAATTCCTGTAAAATATGGGATTTTATTTTTGATTTGTTTTCCAACATGATACCCTAGTGCACCATAGTCTGCTGCATATTTCAACTCCGCATCAACATGAATTGCAATGGTTGGTTGACGATTTTCCCATAGATGAAGTCCATAATTAGGTGTTCGACCACATATTGCTGCTGCAAGTGCAGAAGGTCCTCCTTCCCTATTTGTTCGTGCACCAATCACAGAATTTGAAAAACTCACAGCAGATGATTCTGACCATGCGATATGTTCTCTAAAACGAGGGAGATTTCCTGCCAGATATGGTGTGCATGTTGAGGTGATTACTATGCCCATTTTTTTAAATGCATCCATGATTCGTAGTTGGTTTTCTGCAAAATCTTTTGGAAAACCAATTTCTTCCCATGCTTCAAGATCCATTCCTGCTGGATTTAAAAATGTGAGGACTTTTACTTTTGCGTTTTGTTTCGAAAGATCCTCTAAAAATGCAAGACCGGGGTCATCAACGGATTTATATGAAACTCCGGCCACTTGAACAGAGCCCACAGGAATCATATTTTCTGCATTATATATTTCTCCAAGTCTAACAAGCAGTCGAAATAACCTTTGCATTACTTCGCCATTTTCCCCATTTAATATTGCCTCTTCATCTCTATTTAAATACATGATATCAAACTCTTTTATTGGTTTTAGTTCACATTTAGATGTACATATTTTTTATCATATGAAAGAATAGTAAAAATGAGAAAATATATCCTCTTATAAATCTATTTATCATATCTTTAATAATAAATTGAAATCATTTTAATTAAATCGAGATATCAATCAATAGATTTTAGATAAGATAACAAGGAGCAAATGAAAAGTTGTTAGAGTTGCTTTTGAATGAAGTTACAATGATGTATTATTATATCAATTTCTTTTTTTGTTGCATTATCGATATGTATTCCACCAATTGCAACAACGGTTGTTTTATATTTCTGACACCCCATTTTTGCAATAGGATCTAGAACAATATGATCAAAATGAGACCCTAATGAAATTACTTGAGGATCCGCTCCTACCTCACAAATTACAATACATCCAATGTGAGGTTTTTCTCCCCCGTTTAATATGTATAGAATATCCTTTCCGATTTTTTTTTCTTCAAGAGTAACCTTATATTTTCCTTCACCGGAGGTAATCATCTAGATCAACTTTGTGATACTTTACAATCTCATATTTCTTTTTATCAACATGACCTGGAATCGTTGCATCGAAACCAATTTTTGTTGTCAAGGTTTTTTTGCCTTCTTCATGTTTTCCAGAGGGATCCAGACTGCTTCCTGATTGATCCACTTTGACAACCATATCGCTATCCCCTTGAAATCGTGTGGCCATTGCCCATTCAACTGCAAGAGGATCAAAGAGATCAACATCTTCATCTACAATTGTAACATGTTTCATGCTTTTATGACCTTCAAATGATGCATCAATTGCCTTCTTTGCATCATCATCATGTTGTTTATTGATTTGAACAACACCATGTAGCCAGCTTCCCCCGCCCATTGTTACATATACATTTTTACAATCTACAACCTTATTTACTTCATTAAATATTGTTGGTTCTTTTGGCATTCCCATTAATGTTTTATGTTCAAGACGTCCCGGGATCAATGCTTGATACATTGCATCTTTTCTATGGGTGATACAATCAATGACAAAGACGGGTTCTTGACGTACAAAATCTCTTGTTTCAGTTAGGTCAACAAATGGCCCTTCGTTATCTAAATCTCTTGTAAGTCTTCCCTCAAATATTATTTCTGAATCTGCAGGTACTTCAAGATCTTTTGTTACACATTTCACAAGATCTGTTTTATCAAGAGCATTTGCAATAGAAAACTCGTCAACTCCTGATGGTGGTCCAAGAGAGGCTGCTACCATTGTGGCAACAGAATTTCCAAAACAGATCGCCATCTCTAAATCACCCTCAATTTTATCATAGGTTGTCCGGGTTTGTCGGTTTTTTATTAATCTGGCTGTAAATTTATTTTTTCCAATTTCCATCAAACGATGATATGATACATTTCTTCCTGTATCTGGGTCTTTAATGGTTGCAACAGTTGCTGAGCAGTATCTCCCTCCATCCCCATTTAAATGATGTAAAATTGGAAACTTTGAAAGATCTGGTTCATTGATGATTACTTCCTGACAGGGAGCATTTTCTATCATATCAGGTTTCACCGGATTTTGAAGCGCATCAACAAGAGAAGCTAGAAGATTATCTTTTGTTGTACCAATACCTTCTGCAATAATGTCCCGATCAGAGGTTATTCCTGCAAAAACAGGATAATCAAATCCTTTTACGTTCTCAAAAATAACAGGTTTTTCATTTAATGAATAAATAATATTTGCTATTTCATATTCATGAGACACAGGTTTTGTAATACGTACAAGTTTTCCTTTTTCTTCAAGATGAGATAGAAACTCTCTTAACTTCATTCTAAGTCACCATCACGCCTGACACCAATTTGGGTTTTCACTGTTTGAAATCCTTCTTTTTCAATTGCATTTGCTACTTCTTCCTGAAGGTTTCTTCCAGGTGTCAATGCAATGATGTTTCCACCAAGTCCTCCACCTGTAAGTTTTGCACCATATGCACCATACTCTTTTGAAAGTCTTACAAGGAAATCAAGTTCACGAGATGACACCTCAATTTGTTGCAATAATTTATGATTCTCAGTCATTAGCTTTCCTATTTCATGATAATCCTCATCATGAAAAGCCTGTTTAGCAAGATATGCAATGTTTTCAGCTCGATTAAAAATCGTTTGATATTTATCAGGATTTGCCTCTTTTCTTTCTCGTACACCAGCAACAGCTTTTGTAGTATCAGCTACTTTTCCAGTGTTTCCAATGACAATTTCAATGGGGTTAGCTAGTGATATTTTTTCCATTATGTTTTCCTGCTTTTTTTCAAACCATATAAGTCCACCATAGGTAGATGCAGTATTATCAATTCCCGAGGGAGTTCCATGGTATCCTTTTTCACCTTCAAAAGCAATATCATTGATTTGATCATCTGTTAAATCAAGTCCATAATAATTTGAAAGCGTTCTAGCCATTGCCACACAAGATGCAGCACTTGCTCCAATACCACTAGCACAATAAAGATTACCCGCAAGTTCGACATTAACTCCACCATTTGAAAAATCAATTTCCATTTTTTCAATGATTCTACGAATGGAATCTAATTGCTGATCCTTTTTATCCTCTTTATAGCGAGGTGTTGCTTGTCTGTTATCTTCTAAATTTAGTTCTGGTTTTTCATAAGGTGTTGCTTTTGCTACTGTGTATTTACCAATTGCTGAGACTATTGCAGGTACACCATACACTACAAAATGTTCATTAAATAAAATAGCTTTTCCAAAACCTATTCCTTCGATTTTCATAGGCACCACAAAATCTTTCTGTAAAATAGTTCTTTAACTAATCCAATTAAACCAGTTACTATATCTGTGATAATAAAACCCAATAGGGAAACTACAAATATCTTCTCATCGGGAACAGAGAATAGTGTTGTAAATAAGATTACTGCAATTAACTCACGGGTTCCAAGTCCTGCAAAAGATATAGGGATTAATGCTGCCAGATTTGCTACTGGAAATAAAAGTAGAAAATAAAGATAAGGAATTGGTAGATTGAGAGCCATTATGATTAAATAATATTGTGAGTAGATAATAATCCATGTGAATAATCCCAGAAATGCTGGTAAAAGAAGTTTTTTTATACGTGGGAAATCAGTATAAAATGATTTTGCAAAATCTTGAAAATATATTTTTAATGATTTAGGTATGAAAATGTGTATAAGTTTTTTAAAAATGATTTCGCCACGATTTTTTCTTATAAATATTAGTAAAACAACACTTAGGATAATCACCCAACTCACTGTAATTGTAAGCAACTGAGGAAAAGAACCAAGTACTATAAGTGCACCAATAAACATCATCAGGTATAGTGTAGTTGTATGAACAATAGTTTCAATAGATGAATTGAAAAAAAGTTTTCCATATGGCTCATTTGTTTTTTCTTTAAGATAGGGGATTCGCATTAATTGTCCTAGATATCCTGGTGTGATTGTTCCATAAAAATAGCCCATTAAAAAAATTGATAATAGATTCCAATATGAAATTTGAATGTTCTGTTCATCCATTATCAGTTTCCATGCATAATTTCGAATTAATACTCTTGGAATAGTTAGAGGGATTGCTAGTAATAAAAAAAGAGGATTTATTGATAAAACTGCATCGATAATGTCTGAGATATCTAATGCATAAATTGTATAGATAAAAATAATGATGCCGATAAATGGTAGGAATTTTTTTGCCTTTTTAAAGAATTTGTTATTCATTAATAAAGTCCAATTCTGTTAGATGAATTTATTTCTTAAATAGATTTGTAGTCTGGATTGTTTGTATCTTGCATTTTTTCCCAATTTTTTTATAAAACATGTCATTATTTCATGTACTTGTATGAGCGATAAAGAATATTTGAGATCTCGATTATTGGTTGAACGAAAATCGCTGTCTATTGATGAGGTTAATAATAAAAGTAAAATTATTCAAAAAAAATTAGAAGAATGCCCATTGTTTCAAAAATCAGGTAACGTTCTTTTTTATGTTTCATATGGTCATGAGGTTTTCACCCATGATCTCATAAAAAAATCTCTTCAAACAAAGAAAAACGTTCTTGTTTCACGTTCAAATACGAAAACTTTCATGATTGATCCTATTATGGTCAATAACTGGACGGATCTAGTGAATGGTGCTTATGGAATTCTTGAACCAACAAAAGAAAACAATCATATTTACCACAATATTGATTTGATAATTATCCCCGGAATTGGCTTTGATATACAAGGAAATCGTCTGGGTCATGGAAAAGGATACTATGATAGATTGATAGAAAAAAACCCAAAAGCTGCATTAATTGCATTGGCATATGACTTTCAAATCGTTAACTCTATCCCAACTGGCCTTCATGATAAACCAGTAGATATAATTATTTCTGAAAAACAAACAATTATTTGCAAATAATTCTATTCTATGTAACAATATCCTTAAGACGTTTTAGATTACATGCTTTTTTAATTTCCATTGCAACACGTTCACCATAACTTATAGAATCGCCATATAAATATCCGGAATGAGGAGTGAACCTTGTAAGAGGGCTACCGGGAATTCGCATTGAGACATCAAAAACAACCATCTCTTCCTTTCCTTTATCCGCAGCAATCGCTCCTTGTAATGCAAATGGACCTATGATACCTGGCGGATATTCTTTTTTTGTAGTCGATACAAAACTTTCCCCAAGCATGAAGATCTTTTCAATAATTGATTCTTTTGTAGTTGATGCGATATGACCGGTTTCAATTATTTTTGGTTTCATATATTTCATGACTTCAATTTGTTCATTAGCCGGAAGCCTCAGAAGGCCATCCAGGTTAGTCTGTCTTCTTGTATCTGTCCCCATAATCTCTAATTCATCATCAATTGCACTATAAAAATAATTAAAATTAATTTGCGCTCCAACTATATATTCCTCAATTACTGCTACGTCCAATGATTCTTTTGTTATTAATTTTTTATTAAGAAGATCTTCTGATTTCTCTAAATAATCCTTATAGCTACTTGCATAAAAAAAAGCTCGTTCATACCCGCGAATTGCTTCATTTACCTTTACTATAACGAGACGATCAATATCTTGAGGTTTTTTAATGATTTTAGGGTAGCGTATACCAGCTTTTTTAAGAATATAATATTGATTTTTTGGGACATCTCGCTCTTCAAGTTTTACCATCCCGCGGGTTCCATAAATAGGTACCTTAAAATTGTTTTCAATATCCTTGAAATCAAAATATACCCAAAAATATCTGTTATGGATAAAAATTGTGTTTTTATCGCGAAGTGTTTTTTGAATCTCAGGTTTTACAATATCAGAGAATTTATCCAGCACAATAGCTTCATCAACACAACCTCGCTTGTCTGAACGGGTTTTGTAATATTTTGCATATGTTTTCTCTCGTCCCTTTTGACAAACAGCTAATGTTTTAAATCCATGTTTTTTAGCGCCTCTGCACACATCAAGACCAGAATGTCCACCTAGAACACCAATCGTTATTTCATCATGATCATATGAATCAACAATGTTTTGAATTTCTTCTCTTTTTATCATATTATTCTATCCTTCCCCATTTTATTTGAAATATTATTTTCTCTTAATTGACCTATTTTCTGAAAACTATATTTATCCTTTAAACTTTGGCCTCATTGAAAGAAGTAATGGTAACGGCAGAGGATGCTGAGGAAATTCTTTTGTATTGTCAACAATTAATTGCCTTATTTCATCTAAACTATATGTTTCTTTTTCGGAGAGTTCCTTTAATCTAAATCTAGGTTTGAAAAGATGTTCTTTTTGTTCTTTTTCTCCATAGACAATGATTATAGGGATCCATTCTTTTTCTGCATCTCGGATCTTACGACCAACACTTTGCTCACGATCATCAATATCAACTCGAATTGAATGATAACAACCATCTTGAAGTTGTTTAACAAGTGTTTGGCAATCTTCTTTAAATTCTTCACCCACCGGAATTAAACGGATATGTGTTGGTGAAAGCCATATTGGAAGCATTGGTTTTTCACCCTTGCTCATTTTTATTGCTTCTTTTTCAAGTAGTGCATACATCACACGCTCAATAGCACCTGATGGGCTGCAATGAAGAATTAATGGATGTTTCTGTTTACCATATGTATCAGTAAATGTTATTCCATAACGTTCCCCGTTTTCAATATCTATCTGGTCTGTTGATAGCGCAGATGCTTTATTGGACATGTCGACAAAGTTAAACTCAAACTTTAAAACAAAATAAAAAATACGTTCATCCCATAGTTCTATTAAAATTGGTTTTCCAATTTTTTTACAAAGATCAACAATGAACTCATTGTTTTCATTATAAAACGTTTTTGTTGTCCTTAAAGCCATCTCCACATCAGAGGTTTCAATACCAATCTGATTTAAAACACTGAGACTAAGATCAAACCGAATTTTAAATTCATCCATTGCCATATCCATATCTGAAACTAATGAATGAACATCTGGCATTGTGAAAGCTCTCAGTCGTCTCAAACCCGCAATCTCTCCAGATTGCTCTCTTCTGAAAGAATACCTAGTTAGTTCATATAGTTTTAATGGAAGGTTCTTGTAGCTAATTGTTGAATCATGTGCCATAAGGAATTGACCGAAACATGCTGCAAAACGTAAAAAAAACGTTCGTTTATCACTTTCAATTTGATATTGTCGAGCAGGGAATCGTTTTAGATATTTTGAAAGAGTCGGATGGTCTATATCATACATGATTGGTGTTTCTACTTCTAAACCGCCGTATTCTGCAACACGTTTATTCACATATTGTTCAATTAATTTTTTTATAAATCTTCCCTTTGGATAATAACGCATGTTTCCGCCATCAGATGCTGGCTCATAATCTGCTATCTCCAGTTTTTGCATTAGTTTAACATGTGCTGGTTCCTGTGTTACTGCTCGAGCTTTTTCTTTTTCATACCATGTAAATTTCTTTAAGTTATCATGTTTATTGAACTGGAATGATCCAACATCATGTAAAGTTCCATCCTCTGTTAATATATGCCACTCTGAACTAAGTTTTCTTTCTTTTTTCAATGAATCTGATTCATCGTCAACAGGGATTATTTCTCTGGAAAGTTCTGATAAGGGATGACCCTTACATGAAATTTTAAATGCTTTATACCATCCAAAAGGAGATCTTTTTACATTATAATCATGCTGTTTTAATTCATATTCAATTTCAATAATGATTTCTTTTGCTTTTTTAGGGGAAGCAAGAGATGATGAAAGATGGGCATATGGATAAAGCATGATGTTATTGACTTTTAATTGCTCAGCAACCTTTAGAATTTCATTAATTGCTTGTTTTACAGACGATTTCGGTTTTTTCTCATCGATCTTTTCAACAGCAGTAAAAACCGTAAGAGCCTCGTCAAATCTATCTTTTTGGATTGATATCTCTTCGGGTTGTTTAATCGCCTTTTCTCGTACCTCATATTCAATATAATCACTGTGAATAAGTAAAAGTTTCATTGCATCAAATCCTACTTGAACCCGATAAACAATTTCCGGTTTTTAAATATGCTGCTTATAACATATTTTTGGGGGAGGCGGCGGAGGTGTTAAACACCGTTCCAAAAAAAAAATTGTAATTACTTGCAATCCCATCTCTCCGCCTGATTCTGAGATATATAATGCAATATAAGTATGTTTCGAAAAAAGTTAAATATTATCTAAATTTTAAAATGAAGGTTTTTTTATATAGGAAAATTTGGAGATTTACAGAAAGAAACACATTTTATTAGATTCAATTTTTTTATGATACTGCCCAAACAGTAACAGTCCAAGCTCTACAATATTCCTCTATAAAATCTCTCATTTCTTTTTTCAGTGGGTGTTAATATTTCATTTTTCCAATATGCAGATTTTTCATCTTCAAAAGCATCATGAATATGTTTAAATCCAGCTCCATGTTCACCTGGAAACTCTGATTGAAAGTTATCAAAAAGTGATATATAATCCCCATATCCGAGATAATATTTATAAAGTCCTAAATCAGTTTTTGATATTCAGACCCTGAAATTAAAGCATCAATTTCATCTTTCTTTTCAATTTCAATTTCAACAAGCCATCCATCATCATATGGTTGTCCATTTATGATTTCAGGTGCATCTTCTAGTTTTTCATTTATTTTTACAATTTTTCCACTAAGAGGTGAATAGATCTCAGAAACAGATTTTACCGATTCCACAACACACAATTCATCTCCTTTTTTAACCAGTTTACCAATTTCAGGGAGTTCTGCAAACACAATATCAGTTAATTCCGATTGTGCATGATCCGTAATGCCTATTGTTGCTATTGAATCATTTATCTTTATCCATTCATGAGAATCAGTATATTTTAAATCATCACGTATTTCATTTGACATAACTATCAATTCCCCATATCATTCCATTATTTTTTAATGTTATTATTGAGTTGAAATCCAATCTTTTTTTACAAATGGTGATTTCACAATTGTTGACTTGATATTCTTACCACGAATAACAATATCTAACTCTGATCCGATCTTTCTTTCATCCGGATCCACATAAGCCAAAGCAATTCCTTTGTTTAAACAAGGTGAAATAGTTCCACTTGAAATCATTCCAACAATTTTTCCATCCTTTTTCACCTCATTTCCATGTCGAGGTATTCCTTTTTCATTACATTCTAGACAGGTCAAACGTTGATATGATCCTTCCTCTTTTTGTTTTAGCAATGATTCTTTTCCAATAAACTCATGATCCCAATTTATCGCCCATGACATCACAGCTTCTAATGGTGTACGTCCACCTTCAAACTCATTTCCTGCCAGTAAAAAACATTTTTCTAAACGTAATGTATCTCGTGCTCCTAGACCAATTGGTTTTATCTTAAATTCTTTTCCAATTCCAAGAATTTTATTAAAAAGAGGTACTGCTTTTTCAACAGGTGTAATCTGTAATTCAAAACCAAGCTCACCAGTATAACCTGTGTAAGAAATGATACATTTTTGATCTGCTAGAACAATTTCTTTACATCCAAAAAAACCAATTGTACTTAGGTCAACATCAGTCATTTTCTGTAAAAGTTCTTTTGATTTAGGGCCCTGAACTGCAAGAATAACATAGTCTTTTGAAACATTTTCTACTTTTACAGATAAATTATGTTCTTTTGCCTTTTTATTTAACCAATCTGTAACAATCTCATCCATTCCAGCATTTGGAATAATCATGAATCGATCATCAAGATGCATAAAAATCGTATCATCAATAATCGTTCCATCGTCCCTGAGTATTGCTGTATATTGACTTTTGTTTTTCACTATTTTTGATGCATCTTCAATTGTTGTTAATGTAAGTAATTTTTCAGCATCTTTACCTGTAATCCATACATTACTCATATGAGAAACATCAAATAAACCAACTGATTTTCTCACTTGTAAATGTTCATCCTTTATTGATGAGAATTGCAATGGCATATTAAATCCAGCAAATTCTGTAAACTTGGCTTTTAATTCTGCATGGTTCTTATGTAATGGTGATTGTGTTGACATATGAATTTCCCCGTCATGGGATATTAAGAAGGGGTAATTTAACATTTCGACAAAACCTTAAACAACTGTAGTGTTTACCTTATCTTGAAATGAAACCATCTAAAATTAATGGAGTCTTTCAAAAGGGAAATAAACTCTTTACGATAAATCCACCGAACTGCAAGAATATTAAGGTATATGGTGAGGCTCTTCGAACATTCAAGGGAATGCAATATCGTTCATGGAATCCATATCGAAGTAAACTTGCTTCTGCTTTAACAAAAAAAGATATTTCTTTACCCTTTGAATCATCAACATCAGTTTTATATTTGGGGGCAGCATCAGGAACAACCGTAAGTCATTTATCAGATATTTGTTCAGAAGGCTACATCTATGCTGTGGAACCATCGCCAGTGGTTGCAAAAACTCTTTTAAAACTTGTAAAACAAAGAAATAATATTATACCTATTATTGAAGATGCGAATCATCCAGATAGATATACTCATATGGTCTCAGAAGTTGATTTTATTTACCAAGATATTTCTCAGAGGAATCAAGCAGAAATCTTTGCAAAAAACTCAAAATTATTCTTAAAAGAAAACAGTGAAGGAGTTATCATGGTAAAGGCCAGAAGTATTGATGTTGCAATGAAACCTTCAAATGCTTTTTTAATGGTTGAAAATCAACTGAAAGAAGAAGGAATGCACATTAACGAACTAATTGAATTATCTCCTTTTGAAAAGGATCATGCAGCTATTTTTATTTCATCAAATAAATGAGGAAATCTAGATGAATGATGAGAGAAAAAAATGGGTTATTGAAACATTTCACCTTACATTTCCAGTTGTCTTAGGGATTGGAGTTGTATCTTTTGTTGGTTATGTATTTGTTAATGATATGCAAGGTAAATATTGGTCATTTGTTTCTGCATATTTTTTCCCACCCTTAGGTAAAGAAACTATTATTCCAGCAGGAATTTTAGTTGGAATTCATCCATTGGTAATGGCATTATCTATTGCTTTTGTTGATTTTATTGTCGCCCTATTTTTAATCTGGAATTATGACCTTGCAAAAAATATTCCCTTGATTGGAACATTTATGAAAAAAGTTGAAAGTATTGGGAAAACATCGTCTAATAAGTATAGTTGGATTAAACCACTCCGCTTTATTGGTATCATGCTATTTGTTATGATACCGTTTCAAGGATCTGGGGGCATGGTAGGCTCTATTGTCGGTCGTTTAATTGGAATGAAACCCTGGACTACGTTAATATCAATTACATTAGGGGCAGTTATTGGTTGTACACTGGTTGCTTATTTTGCTGAATCGTTAAAAACAATTTTATTACAAAATTTAAATGCAGGGTTAATAATCATTGCATCAATATTTATCATTGGTATAATTATATACTTGTATAGAAGAAACAATAAAAAGAAAAAACAAGAATTTATACAGTGACATTGATTTCTTTTAACATCCTATTAATTATGAATGAAGGAGCATTTTGTAAAAGTACAGCATAGTGAGATGGCGGGATAAGATCAGATCTACTGAGTTGTTCAGCTCTTTTGATATGTCTGTTAATTTCCTCAATATATAGTTCCTTTATTTTATCTGAATTTTTTGTTAGTTTTCTTTGGATGGCTTTTGCCTTCAATGAATTTGAATCTAGTTTTTTATTTTCAAGTCTTGTCAATAGAGGTATGATAACACTATCTATCATTTCACCATTTTCAAGATCCACCAGATCATCTGCAAGTTGATATGCAAGTCCGATTTCCCGGCCATATGCCGAAAGAATTTCAAGAATTTCTCCTTTTGCTTCTGCTTCAACTGCTCCGGCTTTACATGCAGTAGCGTAAAGAGATGCTGTTTTCATGTTAATGATTTTGAAATATTCCTTAAAAATTGATGATTTTGATGATATACCAAATCCGTTTTCTGGTGCTGGTTCCGTCTGATTATAATCTACTTCTTCAAGCTCACCATTAAGAACTTCATCCCATGTGTCAACATATAATTTTGCAATAATTGGCCCATGACTTAGTGCAATATTAAATCCAATAGATAACATACGATGACCTATGAGTAATGCACGTGGTATTCCTGCATCTATATGAAATGCTACATTCCCTCGCCTCATAGTATCTTTATCAATTATATCATCATGAACCAAAGATGCAGTATGCGCAAGCTCAATGGCAACGGATCCTTCAATGGATTGTTGATATTGATAGGGTGTCTCTTTTCCACCCGTACAAACTTTAAAACTTAACTGAGCAATAAGGGGACGAAGTCGTTTTCCGGCCTGTAAAATTTTAACGATCTGTTGATCTTTCACCTTTGAAATTATTTTCTTTTCAACATCTTCTTTTGTTACTTGAAAAAAACGCTCTAATGTCATCAGTGAATCGTCGGTCATTACTATTCCCCTTTTTTTTTGGCCTTTAATAGGGTCATCTAATACGTATTATTAATGACTTTTCATGATTTATAAGTTTTCCCTAGAAAAATGCATTGAGTTAACAATAGTTACAGTTCAACTATTTTTTATAAACGTTGCAATTTCGAATATATAATGATATTTTACAGGCCATTATTTCTAAGATTTATCTTTATTAAATGATTTAGCAACAATATATGTTTCACTACTACTCTTTCTAGAAGCTTGAGGTGAAAAACATTGAACCTTTCTAAAACATTTTTTTACAGAACTTAAAAAATCTTCAAAGGATTCGCCCATAAAAAGTTTGCAAACAAAATGACCTTTATTTTCTAAAAGTGTAGTTGCCACATTTAATGCATGATTCGATAGATAGATACTTTGAGCATGATCAAGAGAATAATTCCCAGAAATATTCGGTGCCATATCTGATAAAACAACATTAACGGGATGAGGCTCTATTGTATCTTTTATAAGAGAAATCGTTGATTCCTCTGTTACATCACCTCTTAAAAAAATCACATTTTTTAATGAATATATTCTTGATAAATCAATTCCAATGACCTGTCCATCTGAACCACAATATTCCTCAGCTACTTGACTCCAACCACCAGGCGCTGCACCAAGATCAAGAACATAATCACCCTTTGATATAATCTGAAATTTTTTCTGAATTTGTATTAATTTATAGGACGATCTTGCTCGATAACCCTGTTTCTTTGCATCCTTGTAATAATGCTCTCTTTTCTTTTCTGTATACCATCGAGTCATAAAAAAAGGGTTTAGAGAATGATATCTATATCTAATCTCTCTGCAAGTTCTTTATATCTATTTCGAATCGTAACCTCAGTAACACCTGCGACATCTGCTACTTCTCTTTGGGTTCTTCGTTCACCACATAGAATTGAAGAAATATAAATTGATGCTGCTGCCACACCTGTTGGTCCTCGACCACTTGTAAGTTCCTTATCTGCTGCATCCTTTAAGATTTCAATTGATTTTGCTTGAACATCACCACTAAGTTTCAGTTCACTGCAAAACCTTGAGATATAATCCTGTGGAGAAGTTGGCATAAGTTTTAATCCTAGTTCTCTTGCGATGAATCGATATGTTCGACCGATCTCCTTTCTTGAAACTCTGGATGCATTTGCGATTTCATCAAGAGTACGAGGGACATTACACTGTCGACATGCTGCATATAATGCTGCTGCTGAAACACCTTCAATACTTCGCCCACGAATTAAGTTTTTAAGAACTGCCTTTCTATAAATCATTGCAGCAGTTTCTCTAACATTACGAGGAAGGCCCATACCTGATGCCATTCGATCAAGTTCAGATAATGCAAATGCAAGATTCCGTTCTGTTGCATCACTGATTCTTATACGTCGTTGCCATTTTCTTAATCGATATAATTGTGCTCTGTTTCTTGTTGGAATGGATTTTCCATATGAATCACGATTTTTCCACCCAATCATTGTTGAAAGACCTTTATCATGAATAGTATATGTCATAGGAGCTCCAACACGAGCACGTTTTTCTCGCTGATCACTATCAAATGCACGCCATTCAGGCCCATGATCTATAAAATCTTCATCAATAACTAGACCACATTCCTCACAAACCAATTCTCCCCTTGAATAATCCCTTGTTAAATGGGTACTACTACATTCAGGACATCGAGTGATTTCCTCAATATTTTGTTTATTCTTATTTTTTCTAGATTTTGTTTGGATCATTTAAAAAAACCTCTTTCACCAGATCATTAAAGTATGATACGCTTTCAAGCAAATAAAATAAGTACCATATAAAACTTACGCAAACATGATATGTTAAACATCACTATTATATATATTTTTCCAGGTAATTTAAATACTTTTAATGTTTCATGTTTTAAATAGTATGAATATTTTTTATTGTGTAAGAAATGCTTTATATGTTAAATAACAGGCATATACATCCAATTTACTTGTGATTTCAAATGGCGCATGCATACAGAGAACCGGAGGTCCGACATCAATAACTGACATTCCAAGTCTGGAAAAATATTTTGCAACCGTTCCACCTCCACCATTATCTACCTTCCCTAATTCTCCTGTTTGCCATGGGATCTGATGATCATTAAGCATCCTTCTAATTTCACCGACGTATTCTGCTGATGCATCATTTGCACTATATTTCCCACCATGTCCGGTATATTTTGACATGGAAATTCCCTTTCCAATTGCAGATGCATTTTTTAATTCAAAGACCTCTGTATAATTAGGCGTGATAGCTGCATCAACATCTGCGGAAATCACTTTTGAATTAAGCATAACTTTATCAATATCCACATTAGGGTCAATTTCTGTAATTAATGATCGTAAAAATGTTGCTGATTGCGCAGAAGTATTCCCTTCACTTCCGATTTCCTCTTTATCAACAAATAAAACAATCGATGTATAATTTGGATTTTCAACATCTAATACTGCTTTTAACGAAGTATATGCACAAACACGATCATCCTGGCCATAAGCACCAATCATTGATCGATCAAAACCAACATCCCGAGGCTTAAAAGAGGGGACAATTTCAAGCTCAGCAGAAATAAAATCCTCTTCAATCAATCCATATTCTTCATGAAGCTTATTTAAAATCGCATTTTTTAATTTATTTTTTTCACTATTTTTATCTAATTTTGTTCCAATAGCTAAATCCAGATATTCACCCTGAATAGCATCCTTCAATTTCTTATTATCTTGAATTTTATGGGAAAGATGAGGAAGTAAATCAGGAACAAAAAAAACTGGATCATTAATGTCTTCACCAAGACTAAATGTTACTTTTGATCCATCTTTTTTAATTACAACTCCATGTATTGAAAGAGGAATAGTCACCCATTGAAACTTTTTAATTCCACCATAATAATGTGTTTGAAACATTGCAAGATTGCTTTCAGAATCCTCAAAAAGAGGGATCTGTTTTAAATCAAGGCGAGGAGAATCAACATGTGAAATAATTATTCGCAAACCCTCAGAAAGAGGTTTTAAACCTTTTGTAATAATTGCAGCGGATGCATGTTTATTGACATAGGTTTTTCTGTTATGATGTTCAGTTATTTTTGATATTACATCAATTGCCTCGCGTTCAGTTTTAACTTTTCCTAAAAAATCTTTATAACCCTCACAAAATGAATAAGCTTCTTGGATCTGTTCATCTGAAAAACATTCCCAAGCAGATTTTTTTGTATATCCAAACTCTGATTTCTCTTCATCCATGCCAATTCCTCAAAATTAAAACAGGAAACATAGAACTATAATAAAAAACTATCCTAAAACGAAAAAAAGAAAGGGAAAAAGAGGCGATTAACGCCTTATAACCACTAAAAGAGCAATTACTCCAATAATAACAATAACGATAACAACACCTACAAATAACATCATACTTGATCCATCATCGTCTGATGAGTCGTCACCATTATCACCATTATCACCATTATCGCCATTTCCATTATTGGAACTGCTCGACCCTTCAGAAATTGTAATTCGATGAGTCGCAGAAGCACTTAAACCTGACGAATCTTCAATAGTTAATGTAACATTATATGGTATAGGTGTATTAAATGTGTGTGTTGGGTTTTGGCCTGTTTCATCAGGACTTCCATCGTCCCAGTCCCATGTATAAGTATATGGTCCAGTAGACAACTCTAATAAATCGTCATATGTACCAGAAAAGGATATTTGTTCATTTACTTCTCCAGTATAATCTGCATCAATCGTTGCGATAAACAATGCCGAATTTGGTGCTACATCCATATAAATCTTCATATCCATTAACGATGCTAATTCAAACTCAGTGGTATATCCAATCAATGAGACAAATGTTTCATTGAATGCAGTTAAATTAAAAGTTATTGATAATGTAGATCCATCAACTTCAAAACTTGCGGTTTCTCCATTAACACTACATGTTTCATTTAAATATTCTATTGAATATGTTTTTTTAGATGTCTCTAAATCCATCACATATGTAATTGTTCTTCCAGTAATATTTAGATCATCGAGATCTGGATTTTCAAAATCGTTAATGTTTTCGATGATTCCACCAACTTCCAGGATCAGTGTAGCTTCTTCTGAATTATCAGAATGAATATAGGTTATTTTTACAATATCAACATTAGGTCTGCTTACATATTCCAACATATCTTCTGTTTCAGCTAATGCATTGGTATAAATTACATCATCAGTATCATCTGTAATATCTTTATTCTCATCAGCCATTGTTAACGGGGTACATATTGCCAATATTAAAAATAGTACAGATATTGGCAAAATCATTTTTTTTATGGGATTCATTATTTCAATCACCTTTTCATTTTATTCATCGATATTTCTACAGGGTATATAAAAGTGTTTTTTATATTCCATAAAAAATAAATTTTCTCATGAATTCGAAAATCATGAATTAACATCAAAACACTAATATCATATGATTTTATTCGGAATTGCATGGCAACTGGATTTGCATTACTATCAATAAGCCCACTTTATGAAAAAGAAGTGTTCAGAGCACTTGATAAAGAAATTGAAGAGATAGTTGAAGTTCATCCATTATTTGGTGAATATGATATCTTAATTAAAATTCGTACTGAAAACATCAATATGATAGGTGACGTTGTTCTGAAAAAAATCCGTTCATTAAAAGGAGTGTCTGATTCAAAAACATTAATTAGTACTAGGAGTCTCTCAGGAGACGAATAAAAATCAGTACTCATTTTTTCTTTTTTTATAAAATGATAAACATATATTTATATATTGGACATCTGTAATATAATATGATATTATGGGCATAAATAGATATTTTTCATATGTATTGATATTATTGTTATTTTCCACTTCGTTAATCTCAAGTAATGGCATCATTTCAGAAGATATAAAACAAATTGAACAGATCATCTTAGACCATACAATTTATGTTGATGGAGCCAATTCCAATGGCCCGTGGGATGGATCAATTGATAGACCATATCAATTCATCAAAGATGGGGTTCATCATGCAGATGAGGAAGATGTCATCTATATTTTTCAGGGAATATATCACGAAAACATCCTTATTTCTAAACAGATAACATTAATAGGTCAACAGAAAAATACAACCATTATTGATGGAGATTATCATTCATCAATATTACATTTGCAATCAGATCACATAACAATCTCAGATATTACTTTACAAAATTCAGGAGGAAATATACATGATTCTGGAATTTTACTTGAATCATCCAACAACACAATAGTTAATTGCCAATTTTATCGAACGAAAAATGGCATATATATCAGCAATCAAACAAACAACAGCATCAAAAATCATCATTTTCAAACTAATGGGGCCGGAATATCTCTTGTCAATTCCAGAGATACAACCATTACCAACTGCTCATTTTTTCATAATGGAATTGGAATCCAAATCATAGATTCAACAAATACTTCTATTGCAGGTTGTTTAGCCCATACAAATGGCATTGGTTACTATATTGAAAAATCATCAGAAATGTCAATAACAAAATCTGCTGCGTACAATAACAATGACAATCAAGGAGGATTTTTTTTAGAATCGTGCAATTCAATTTCTTTCGATAATTGCATTATATCCCATAATGGCTTTGGATTGAAAAGTTCCTTTTGTCAAAATATATCTATTAAACATTCAACAATTTCATATAACACCCATGCAGGATTTTTAATTATGGATCAATCCCAAAATATATCCATTAAACATTGCAATATTTCGAAGAATCTACGAATAAGTATCTACAATTCCCAAAGTCAGATATCATTTCAAAAGAATAATATATACAACTCAATTTGTGGTGTTTACTCAGAACGTGCCATTTGTGATGCTGAGAAGAATTGGTGGGGGTCACAATTTGGACCAGGTTTTATAGAAAGAAATCAACAAGATAATATTAAACAAAAAAAGAGTCAAGTGGATTTTATACCTTGGGAATTTAATAAAATTGAACAAAATGGAGCATCATGGAAAGCACCTCTATTTGATAATATTCCATATAATGATAGATCAATTGATCGATATTCTTCAATCTCAGGAAAAGACACAGATGGAGATGGTGCTGCTGATTTATGGGAAACAAAATATGGATATAACCCATCGGTTTTTGACAATCATTTGAATTTAGATCCAGATAATGATGGTTTATCCAATGTTGAGGAATGTTATACTGATCAATATGGTTCGCATCCATTTCAAAAGGATATATTTTTAGAGTTTGATTGGATAGAATCACAATCAAATTCAACTGAATCAAATAAACCAAGTGAAGAGTATATCAAAAAAGCTGTTGAAATTTTTAAGGAAAATAATATCTCATTGCACATTGATGTAGGGAATCTAGATGGTGGAGAGCAAATACCGTACACCTCAAATTTTTCTTTTGCAGATTTAAAAGATTTCTATTGGGATTATTTTTTACATAATGATATTAATAATCCACGAAAAGGAATTTTTCATTATGGACTAATTTGTGATTATGGACCTTCAAGCGGTTTTTCCTTTATCGGGTGTGATGCTCTTGATTCATTTTGCATATCTGCTGATATTTTGAAAAATCAATTTGAAATACCATATCCTAGGCAACGATTCATAATAGGTGCATCCATTCATGAACTTGGCCACACTCTTGGTTTAACAGTTGATGATCATGGCGGAAATGATAATAAAATTGCTACCTTGCCATTTACTATTCAATGGTTTAAATATCTGAATTATAGAAGTTGTATGAATTATTTTTATACATATCTGATTCTTGGTTTTTCAGATGGATCACATGGTCCAGGT
The DNA here is from genome assembly GCA_002254885.1 of Thermoplasmatales archaeon ex4572_165. Classification (GTDB taxonomy): domain Archaea; phylum Thermoplasmatota; class E2; order DHVEG-1; family DHVEG-1; genus EX4572-165. The sequence continues at coordinate 1,855 of NJDG01000014.1, read as the reverse complement.
GACTTTGATGACTGGGACCATATGGATTTTTCATTTTTCAAAAACACACATTTCATTTTACCTAAGCAGTATCGTTAATTTTCATCCCATTTAGTTAATAATGCCCCTGCCATGAAAAATACTATTGCAAAGATTGATACAATTCCTGTGAACCATAAAGCTTTATCAAAATTTGCATATACCATCGCATTTCTCAAACCCTCATTAACATAATAGAGGGGGAGAACTTGTGCAATTATTTGCAGTATATGATCCATTTGTTCTAATGGAAAAAAGGTTCCAGCTAGAAACATCATAGGAAATGAAATCGCACCACCTGCCATATCAGCAGTTTCTTCATCTTTTACAAATCTACTAATAATCATTCCCATCCCTGAAAACATGAAACTTGTAGCAATTACTAGGATAAATGCAAAAAGTGTGATATGTATACTAAGATCCCAAACAAGTACGCCAAATATCAGAATAACAAATGTTGAAAGGAATGATAAAAACAGCATAAATAACATCTTTGCAATTATCCATTCTGTTCTACTAACAGGCATTGTTAACATTTTTCGCAAGATCCCTGCTTTTCGAAATTTGGTATTTCGTTCAATACTTCCATAAATGCAAGAGTTCATTATTGTAAGACCAATGATACCAGGTATAAAGAAATCAATGTAACTAAAATCTTCCTGCAGAGTTGTTTCTTGACTTATTCCAATAACTTTATGACTTTCTTCTAGAATTAAATTATATTCATAAATTGTACTTGATAAAATATTTTGCATAACTGACATTGTTGATTGTTCAGATGGATCATAAAAAAAGGTTATATCTATATGTATTTCATCATCAGGATTTGTCTTATATTGAAATATGGTTTGTTCAAAACCTTGCGGGATCATTATCGCAGTTGAAATATCATTATCCTTCATATATTCTTTAATGTCTTCTGAGTTATCAATAGTCTTAATATTTAGAACTGAAATGTTTTCTAGAATTCCAATAAACTGAGTAGATGACATAGAATCATCATTATCTTGTACATACAAATTATATGAAATATCATCTGATCCTAAGAAAATCGCCCCGAATATTAAGATTAATAGAATTGGAAATAATAATGTCCAGAAAACTGTTCCTCTAGATCTAATCCATTGTTTGAAACTTACTACAAAATCATTGATTATAAACCGGTAATTCATGTATTTTCCCCTCCAAGTTTTGCACCAGTTAAATGTAAAAATATTTCCTCAAGATTTGGACGTCTAATATCAATTTCTCCAAATTCAATACATTCATGACGAAGCCATGATAATATTTCAAGGATTTTATCCGTATATTCAATGTTTATTGAAATTGTTCCCTTATCCTTTTTTGTTGCATTAAACCCTTGCTTGCTTAACAGTTGAATTATTTGTGGGTGGTTACAATTTCTTATATGAAGCATACTGCTTTTTCCATATTGCTTCATCAGTTCTTCCAATGTTCCTTCTGCAATGATTGATCCTTTATGGATAATTGCTATATGATCTGCAAGAAATTCTGCTTCTTCCATGTAATGTGTGGTTAAAAAAATTGTTTTCCCTCTGTTTCTTAAATCTGCAATGGCATTCCAAACTTCACGTCTTGCTTTTGGATCCAGTCCCGTTGTTGGTTCATCTAGAAATACAATATCCGGATCGTTAACGAGGGCTATGGCTACTCCCACTCTTTGTTTTAATCCTCCAGATAGATCTTTATATAATTTTGATTCATACGCGTTTAAATCCATCATTTCAATGATTTCATCAATATTTGCTTGTTTTTTAAAGAGGCTTTGATAATATTCAAGTGTTTCTCGTACTTTTAAGCGATCAAATGAATGAAA
>NJDG01000040.1 GCA_002254885.1 Thermoplasmatales archaeon ex4572_165 | reverse complement strand
TGTCGGGAGCGGGATCTGAACCCGCGACCTCCTGATATCTTAGCGCAAGGCTAAAAAATATTTCGAACCCTTTAGCTTAGGCTTATGAGTCAGGCGCTCTAACCAGGCTGAGCCACCCCGACATATGGTGTTTTACCCAGAAATAAAAGGATACCTTATAAAAACTTCCCTTTAAATCCATTCAACAGATCATTAAATGATTTTTACCTCGAAGGCATATTGTTTGAATTCCCTCGTTTATTAGTTTTTTTCTTAGTTCTTTATCATTTGTTACAACTATTGCAGAAATTGATTTTGCAGTCATTAATAAAGCATCATCAACAGTGTTACCTTTTTCACAGAGTATAATCTCATAACGTTTTATAAACGATAATGAGGTTTTTGCAAGAAGTTTTTGTTTTCCTGAACCTTTTTCATTTAATAAATTTATTTCATTAAAGATTTCTTGAATGATTTTTATATCATATGACCCCAATAAACGATTTAGCTCATCTTCAATTCTAATTGAGTTTTCAAAGATCATAAAAATGGCACTTGTATCAAGAAGAACTATTCGTCTTCTTGAATTTCGCCGTATCCAATCAGATGCCATCTGCCTTCAATCCTTCGGCTAATTGCGATTCGTTGTCCAATTTGCGCACAAACCGGAAGTTTCAGTTTCACACCAACTGTATCATCATAGGATTCTATAACGATTCCCACAGTTGTTGCGGTACCAATTGTAAGCATCAAGGGTTCCTTTTTCTTAATCTGTTCAACGGCTTTTTCCTCAATGGTTCCTACAACACGTTTTAAAAGTAGTACTTTTAATTTGAATTGATCTAAGGTTGGTGGAAGCTGTTCAACATTCCCAACTACTTTTCCGGAAAATGAATCTGATTTTGTTCGTGAAGGGTCAAGTTCTGTTCCAATTGCAATAAGACCACCAGGAGTTGCCTCATCAACTGATACTCCACCTGTAAGTAAAATATCTATTTTTGTTTTAATTGATTCTATTTGTTTTTTTCCCTCAATTTCCACAGCTCTACCAGGTGAAACTTCAATTTCATCACCTTTCTTTAAGACACCTTGAATCAATGATCCGCCTATCACACCGCCTTTTAGATCACTAGGTCTTGTTCCTGGCTTATTTATATCAAAACTTCTTGCAATATATAATAAAGGAGGTTTTTCAAGGTCTCTTTCCGGTGTTGGAATGAATTCTTCAATAGCTTGAATTAAGACATCAATGTTGATATCCTGATGTGCACTGACTGGGATAACTGGTGCATCCTCAGCACAGGTTCCTTTCACAAAATTTTTTATTTGATTGTAATGTTCTATTGCTTGCTCCTCAGGAACCAAATCAATTTTATTTTGAATTATTACAATATTTTTAATCCCTGCAATATCAAGAGCGGTTAAATGTTCTCGAGTTTGAGGTTGAGGACAGGTTTCATTTGCTGCTATCACAAGAACAGCCCCATCCATAATTGATGCACTTGAAAGCATAATTGCCATTAATGTTTCGTGTCCTGGTGCATCTACAAAAGATACAGTTCGTAAAAGCTCAGTATTTCCGCCACAAATTGGACAGGTCTTATCGGTTGCATACACTGGTTTCTCACAGGACAAACATTTGTAAAATGTTGCATCGGCATATCCTAACTTTATAGATATCCCCCGTTTTATCTCCTCAGAATGCTCATCTGTCCATTTTCCAGTTAGACGTTGAGTTAGTGTAGTTTTTCCATGATCAACATGGCCAATCATTCCAATATTAATTTCAGGTGGTTGAGCCAGTTTCATCTACTGTTCCTCTTTGGCTTCTTCTTTTTTCTCTTTATCGCCATCAAGGTTCAGAATTTTTTCAATTGGTTTTGAACTGAACTTTGTTACACACATATTGATTTGAACAACATTTTGACTTACAGTGTTTCCATGGATGGATTTTTTCATTCTTAATCCCTTCTCTTTTGCATGAAAACCAAGGCTATCCGTTAAAAGAAGTCTACGTCTTCGCATTCCAGGTAGATCCTTTCGCATTGGAAATCCATTTTTATCTGTTCCACCTGTAATCTCTAACTTGTAACCCGGAAGGGAGATAAAGATTCCATCTACTTCATCACCGATTTTCTTACCGATCAATGAGTTTGCATGATGTCCGCTTACTTCGACTTGATGGGATTTACCAGATTTCGTATCGTTTATAACAACTTTAAATTCTACCATTTCATTGTCTCCTAAAGACACATTTGATTCATGATATTTACATGAATAGAGTTCCAACATATAACATTATATATTAATATGTTATTGTTGATTCAATTGAAAAACCGTTTTTTCTTAAAATTTTAATAGAATTTGGAAAATTTAAAAACTTATTTAAACACGAAATCTCTTTTAAAAAATCATAACATTGGACATTGGGGGAGATATATGGCCGATTTTATTTGGTGTTGGAAAAAAGGAGAAGCAACTTTCTTTACAAGAAAATCATCTGAGGCTCAGAAAGTCATGAATGATGGATTTCTTGTAATTGGTAAAATAATAAAACCTTCAATTCTTAAATTCTAATACTTTTTTTCTTTCTATTCATCATTCTAACGGAAGGTTTTTACAAGAGAATTGTATGTCGAGTTGTATAATGAATTCATATAATTATAATGATCTTTTAAAAAAGGTCCAAGATAACATTGAATCAAAACCAGTTAGTGACGATCGTTTTAATCTTCCAAAAGCTGAGATTTTCTATGAGGGAAATACTTCTGTAATAAAGAATTTTGATAAGATTTCGGATGCTGTGAATCGTGAAGCAGATGAAATTCTAAAATTTCTTCTTGGTGGACTTGGAACTGCTGGTGAGCGTAGTGGAAGTCGTGTAATTTTTCAAGGGAAAATACGTGCAGAATCCATTCAAGGTAAATTAATGGATTATATCAATAACTATGTTATTTGTTCTGAGTGTGGGAAACCCGATACGCATTTAGTGAAAAGAGGACGAAACACATTGGTTCGTTGTGATGCTTGTGGTGCGATAAGACCTTTGAAATCTCAAAAAAGAAGCATTGAGAAACCATCTATAATCCTAAAAGAAGGAAGCAGCTATGATGTCATCATTAAAGATATTGGTAAGAAAGGTGATGGCGTTGCATTTCATGGGAAATTTATCATCTATGTTCCAGGTGCTATTAAGGGCTCTCTTGTTAAGGTTAAAATCGAAAAGATTTCTGGTACTGTTGCATTTGCTCGACCAGTCGAAAGCTAGTTTTTTAGAAAATTATTTAAACGGTTTTTCCCATTCCATGTTGTGTCAGACAAATGGCGTCATTTGATGAACAAACAATACACATCAAATGCCGGTGATCATCCTTTTGACCTGGTTTTGACGTCAAATTGACATACAAAGCATGTGAGGAGAATTAATGGAGAACGAACGAATAACGGTAAGACTCCCAAAACGGGACATATTATCGATTGATGCATTTATTGAATTAGGTGAATTTGCATCAAGATCCGAAGTTATTCGCCATGCTGTAAGAGATTATCTACGCAAACGATCATCAGAAATTTTAGAATCTGCAAATCAGATTAAACAGGTCCAGCAATTACAGCAAGAACTCAAATCAATCGAATCATATCTTAAAAAATAGTACGCTCAAACCTTATAAAGGAAAGGGATGGGATGCACCCTTTAGAAGGACGTCAATTGGGATTGGCGTCCTTCAAACTACCAGATATTGGAGGAATTGAATGGCTAAAAAAAATGGAATGGCAGCTTTTGTGGAAACCGCAATCGAGAATAAAAATGAAGAAGAAAGTAAAATGGAATTTGATGATATGTTTGGGACTCCACGCATTACAATTGTTGGATGTGGTGGAGCTGGTGGAAATACAATTACACGATTACAGAAATTAGGTGTGAAAGGTGCTGAAACCATTGCAATTAATACAGATAAACAAGCACTAGACCTAGTTCATGCAGATAAAAAAATCCTTATTGGAAAAACATTAACCCGAGGGCTTGGTGCTGGTGGATTTCCAGAAGTTGCCGAACGAGCTGCTCGCGAATCTGCCCATGAAATTGAAGAACTCATCCAAGATTCAGATCTTGTTTTTATAACCGCAGGAATGGGCGGTGGAACAGGAACTGGAACCGCACCAGTTGTTGCAGAAATTGCAAAAAAACATAATGCTGTCGTAACAAGTATGGTATCCACACCATTCAATGTTGAACGAGCACGATTAATTAAAGCAGATGAAGGACTTGATAAACTAAGAGTTAAAGCGGATAGTTCAGTAGTTTTTGACAATAACAAGCTCCTTGATTTTGTTCCAAATCTTCCAATCAATCAAGCATTCTCTGTTATGGATCAAATGATTGCTGAAACTGTTAAAGGTCTTTCTGAAACAATCACAGTTCCATCACTTATAAACCTAGATTATGCAGATATGAAATCTATAATGAATCAAGGTGGATTGTCTGTCATGCTTTGGGGTCAAGCAGATGAAGGTGATGGAGTTGATACAATTGTTGAAGATGCATTGAATCATCCGCTTCTCAATGTGGATTATACTGGTGCAACAGGTGCTCTTGTTCATATAACTGGTGGCCCTGAAATGAGTCTTAAATATGTACAAGATGTTGCAAAGAAACTCACAGAAGATCTTGACTGTTATTCAAATGTGATTCTAGGTGCACGAGTAATACCTGAATTTGAAGGAAAATGCCGAGTAATGGCCATTATGACTGGTGTTCAATCACCAAATCTTCTTGGACCAAATCAACATATAATTTCAAAAACAGAACAACCAATGACAAAAAAAGTTATGACCAGTCCAAAGTATGATATTGACTTTGTTAGGTAAAAAAACCAATAAGTCATCTCATATTTTTTTTTATTTTTTTATTATAGTTCCTCTAAAAGATTTCTCTTCTATGATATTTTTAACTTCATTAATATTTCTTCCATCAACAACAAATGTTGGAATGCTAAAATCTTTGATCTGTTGCAATGCCGGACCATCAATAACCATATTTTTTCCTGCAACGTTCCAACTATTACCATACTCATCAAGTAATGCATCAATAGATACCTCTGGAAGATGTTTTGCATCAGGATGTTTCCTTGGATCTTTATCATACACTCCATCTACGTTTGTAGCAATGATATACATCTTAGCATTTGTTTTTGATGCTATACATGCACCAACAAAATCAGTACTATGACCCGGGCTTGTTCCACCCATTACAACAATTGAATCAGTTATTTGGATTGCCTCATCAACAGATTCTGGAATCAATTTATTAGATGACGAAAGCAATGTTGAAAGAAATGATGCATTTAACCTTGTACTTAGAATACCTAAATAATCAAGCTCATATTCAGAAAAACCCTGTTTCCTTCCAATATCAATATATGTTCGAGCAGTTTTCCCACCACCAATTATAAGAAATACCTTAAATTTCTTTGAAAGTTTTTGTATAAATTCTTTAAACTCCTCAAAGAATAAATGATCAACATCATCTGAAAGAACAACAGATCCACCAAGGGATAAAACAATAACATCCTTATTCAATTCTAATCACCACATAATATTCTAATTAAATTTTTAAAGATGATTAATAGATATTTCTATGCAAACTCTGGCCCTAAACCACCCGTTGCTTTTTGTTGAGTTTTACCCATTCGTACTTGTGGAAGAGGTATTGGAGGTGGTAATCTAAGATCTTTTGCAATTCCAACAGCTTGAGGAACGCACATATGCATAATTGCAGTATGGATACTGCTTGCAATCTCATTAGGCATTTTACGCTTTTCATTCCAATCAGTAACAAGCTTTTCAATATTTTCACCAAAAAACTGTAAGCTTCCCTCAATTTTAATTACACCAACCGGACCATAGCTTGCAGTATATTGAAAATCAACAATCATACCTTCTCCTTTTCCCATTTTTTCAAGACGAGAAACATTACTATTATGATCAATACGAACCTTCATTGGCTGGTTCGTACTATCTGAATATCTTCGAGCTTCAATTGATTTCAATTGAACATTTTGAATTTTCATATTATTACCCCTTTATCATACCATGGTTCTTTATTGTTTCGACGGAGTTAAAAATATACACGTTATAAAAAAACATATTTTTATTTTTCTTCCATCATAATTATTAAAAAATCTTTTCTACTTTCAAGTAATTATAAAAATTTAGTAAAAAATAATCCATCATTTAAAAGATAATATTGGTAGAAATGTCAGAAAGGCAGGAATGGGATGATTGGATGCATCCTCTCTGACAATTCTTCCAGAATTAATCGTTTGATTAGCATTGTATTGTTGTTTTTGATATAAATAGAGGTTGAAAGGGTTGTTGAAAGTAAAGACCATTCTAATAAAAAATAAATCTTAGGTATGTCTTCCCCAATCATCTATTGAAGTTTGTTTTTGTTTCTTGTTTATTTCATTGAATTTATACAAAGTTTTTGACACCATGTTTCCAAATGTTACTATATCTATCACCAAAAACAGATAGATTGCTTTATCCTTATACCATTGAAATTAGGTCATTGAAAGTATATCTAAAAAATAGGCCCAACTAATTGGAAAATACCGCTTAGAAAAGGGAGGGAAGGAAGAGAGACAGGAGGTCTATAAAAAAAGATTACTGTTGCCTCTCTTCCCATATTTGATAAATAGCCAGTATTATGATAGAATATAAAAATTTAACCATTAACCGAGATTTCGCACCCCTGCAGTCTATTTTTAACTATTTTTTTTCACTGGTATTTCAGTGTTAAAAATAGTCCATATTTACATGCTTCTGCATTGTTCAGGGCATATGAATCACATCCATAATTACTCAAATTTAACAGTTTTACCCATTACAACTAGGATATTTCATTGAAATTTAAAGGAAATATATGGAGAAAATTCGTTGATTCGCGGTGCACATCGCATAAAGAACTTAATACTTAATACATATTACCCACTACATTGTTTATCAAAATTGAAACTTACACCCCTTATGATTGTAAGCTGCATTAGATGTTTCAATTAGTCCCAAATGGGGATCTTTGCAGTAATGCTCGTTAAACTTTTGATGTGTAAGTATATATTTCCTTGGAAAATCCTGTTAATTGAAGGATGTGTTCTTGATTGGGTTTCAATGGTTTTGGTAGCCATATGGATTCTATTTTACCATTAGTGATTTGTGATAAAACCAAGATGGAAGACATTACTTTTTGAAGAGCGTATGTAGTAGGTTTTCTGGTTTTTTGACGGTTCAATCCTTCTATTGGTTCTTCTTTGGATTTAGATAGTGCTTTTCTAATATTTCGTTCCCAGA
>NJDG01000039.1 GCA_002254885.1 Thermoplasmatales archaeon ex4572_165 | reverse complement strand
CAATCAAAAAAAGAGGTTCAATTGTTGGATCTTCATTTTCCTGTTGCATTGAAGGTTTGCTCTCGAAAGATACTTCATAAAACTGATGTCAATGGAGTGAAACTCAACATAAATAATATGGATGATCTTCTATCTGTTTTTGATGATTTTCATAAGCGATTTCCAAATGAAAATCTTCTCATTGATGAAATGGAAGAAAAGGGTGTTGAGGCAATTGTCGGCCTTGTTCAAGATCCAACATTTGGTTTATGTATCATGAGTGGTGTTGGAGGGATATATACAGAGTTATACAAGGATGTTTCATTTCGTGTTATCCCTATTGATTCATATGATGCTAATGAAATGGTTGATGAGATAAAAGGTAAGAAATTATTTGAAGGTTTTAGAAATATCAAAGCAGATAAGCAAGAGTTTATTGATCTTCTGTTAAAGGTTTCAAAAATTGGAGAGGAGTTAATCGAATATATTGATCAAATGGATTTAAATCCTGTTTTTATTTATGAACATGGATATTGTGTAGTTGATGCAAAAGTTATTTTAAAAGAAAAAGGTGAAAAGAAATAATGGTTTTAAAAACAGAAGAATTTAAGGTTAAAGACATTGAACTTGCTGATTATGGAAGAAAAGAAATTGATATTGCTGAATCCGAGATGCCAGGTCTTATTTCCATAAGGGAAAAATATGGTATAGATAAACCATTGCAGGGTGCCAGAGTAATGGGAAGTTTGCATATGACTATTCAAACAGCAGTTCTCATTGAAACGTTAAAAGAACTTGGTGCAAATGTAAGATGGGCAAGCTGTAATATTTATTCTACTCAGGATCATGCTGCTGCTGCTATTGCAAAGACGGGTACGCCGGTTTTTGCATGGAAAGGTGAGACTTTAAAGGAATATTGGCAATGTACCGAAAAAGCTCTTGATTTTGGTGATGGACGGGGTCCTGAATTAATTGTTGATGATGGTGGAGATGCAACTCTTATGATTCATAAAGGAGTTGAGGTTGAAAAAAATCCTGGATTATTGGATCAAGATTATAGTAATGATGCTGAGGATTTTAGAGAGCTTATGGCTTGTTTAAAGGAAATTTACCAGAAAGATCCTACACGTTGGACAAGGACGGCTCAATCAATGAAGGGTGTTTCAGAGGAAACAACAACAGGTGTTCATCGTCTTTATCAAATGCATGAAGAAAGATCACTTCTATTTCCAGCATTTAATGTGAATGATTCAGTTACAAAGAGTAAATTTGATAATCTATATGGATGTCGAGAAAGTCTTGCAGATGGAATCAAACGTGGTACAGATGTGATGGTTGCTGGAAAAGTTGTTGTTGTTTGTGGATATGGTGATGTTGGAAAGGGTTGTGCTCAGAGTATGAAAGGGTTTGGAGCCCGTGTCTTAGTTACAGAAGTTGATCCTATTTGTGCACTTCAAGCGGCAATGGAAGGTTTTGAGGTTATTCGAACAGAAGATGCTCTTAGTTATGCTGATATTTATGTTACGACAACGGGAAATAAGGATATCATTACAATTGAACATATGGAAAAAATGAAGGATGGGGCAATTGTTTGTAACATTGGTCATTTTGATAATGAAATTCAGGTTGAAAAATTAGAGAGATACCCAGGTATGAAGGAAGTAAACATCAAACCCCAAGTGGATAAGTTTGTATTTCCAGACGGTCATGGTATTATTTTGCTTTCTCGTGGAAGGCTTGTAAACCTTGGAAATGCAACGGGTCATCCAAGTTTTGTGATGAGTAATAGCTTCACAAACCAGTGTCTTGCACAAATCGAGCTTTGGAAGAAAAATCATCCTGTGGAAGTATATATGCTCCCTAAAATCCTTGATGAGGAAGTTGCTCGTTTGCATTTAGCAAAACTTGGCGTTAGGTTGACTCAACTTTCAGAAGATCAAGCTGCTTATATTGGTGTCAATGTGAACGGACCATACAAACCTGAGTATTATCGATATTAACGATCATTTCAGAGGTTTACCAAAGGTATCCAAGTTCCCTTGCAATTTTTTTCCATGCTCGGGAAAGTTCATTTGCTTGATAATCATTTATTACTTTGCTCATGAAAGGTAATGTAGTCCTCATACTATATATATCTGCCGAATATGTCTTCACATATTGTCGATAATATATTGGTTGTGATAAAAGAACATAAAAAAATGATGGTTGAAACTGTATGATAACACTTATTGGAACCGGTCATGTCTTTGACTTAGAAGACGCATTGCAGGAGATATTTCAGCAAAAAAATCCCGATGTACTTTGTGTTGAACTGGATAAACAAAGATACCATGCATTAATGATGAAACAACAAGATCCTGAAAAATACAAACAATCAGCAAAAAAACTTCCATTTCTTTACCGCCTACTTGCTCAATTTCAAGAAAACATGGCCAAACGATTCGGAGTTAGTCCAGGGGAAGAGATGATTGCAACCATTAAATATGCCAGAAATTATCAGATTCCTCTTATGTGCATTGATATGCATGCACAAAACCTCTTTTCCCGCATGATTAAGTCCATGACAATTAAAGAAAAAACAACTTTTCTATTCTCAGGGTTCGCAGGTTTGTTTGTAAGGGCAGAAAAAGTAGAGAAGCAAGTTGAAAATATATCAAAAGATCTGGAATCCTACCTTGATCTTATTGGACAGAAATTTCCAACAATCAAAAAAATCCTAATTGATGAAAGAAACATGTATATGACCAATAACATCATAAAAATAAGTGAAAACTACCAACAGATCATTGCCATTGTGGGAGATGGTCATATACCCGGTATGTCTGAAATTTTAAAAGAAAAAGAGATTGATCACGAACTTGTAAGGCTACATGAACTGCAAAGCATGCCAAAAAAAGAAAATGATCAGTCCACTGCATCATTTCATGTTGAATATCAACAACCTTAAACAAATGTAATCTCTATTGTATCGCTGTAAATACTTGGCCCAGGTGAACTTGAATAATCAATATTTTCATCCACATAGTAAAAACCAGGTATCCACCCCTGTAATGTATAAACTCCATTTTCTAATAATTCTTCTGCATTTGAGATGCGATACCAGCTGAAATTAAACAATTCAATCTTTGATTTAGCAGGAATAATCACTGGTGTGATAGCATCATCAAATCCTCTTTCATTTGACCATCTGTATACCACTTCATCTGAATTATTCTTACAATGAAAATCAGCAACTTTACTACTGGAAAAATTTAGGGTTACATTATTATCCTTCAAATTTTCAAGGTATATTTTGACCTGAATTGTTCCATTAATACCATAAACATCATGATCTGTCTGAATCGTTACATTGAGAAAAGAGAAAAATCCAGCTCCAAAAATATAACGGATTTCCTCTGGATAATCTTCAAGTAATAAGATGATAATCCCAGCATCCTGACCATATTCATTCTGCCATTTTTGTTTTAACTTTGAGATATTAAAAACAAGGGTTTCTGTGATATATGCCTCACAAAGATCATCATTAGCATCATGAGATAACACAAGATCGATTTGAACAGGATCTGATTCCATGAACGCCTCTTTTGAGATCAGTTCAAATACATGATCTTCACAACCCCCGCTGTAACTTACAGTAATTTCAAGAGAGTCTTTATACAAAATCACATTGTTGAATTCAAACATATCACGTTTTGCTTGTTCAAAAGAGTCATCATCAATAATGATTGAGTCAGAATATGAGGTGTTCTTTACATAAACAATTATTGTATCTGAAACTGTTTTATTTGTATTTTTTGCAGTCAAAGTAAACTCTGTTGTCTCGTTTAAAACAAGCGTTATATCTCCAACAAGACTTACATTGCCAATGCCTTGATCAAGGGATACAGATGTAGCACCGGTAACAGTCCAAAAAAGCATTACCTTATCACCTGAATTGACGACATCTGAATCATAGTCAAATTGTATTATTTTAATCTCGTTGTCATCTGAAACGCAACCTGATAAAAAACCAATAGAAATAATTGAAAAACATAAAATTAACGCAATATATTTTTTCATTTGATTTTCAACTCCACATATTTTACTTTCATTATTAACATTATAAATATAACTGTTCTTTAATATATATTTGTAAAATAGTTGGTAAAAGCCAAACAAGATTGTTTATTTGTAATTAGTATTGATTTTGAAAACCTCTGTTTTTGTTTATTTTTTTACCTTTTTTAGGCACCCATTGTTCAGGGCCCATTCATAGTTACTCTCATTGTGATCACCAATAAAAACAGCATCACCAACCTTATGTTTAGATCTGGTTTTCCATTCTGTAAATGCTTTCTTGACAACATATTTTTTTAGTCCAGATCTTGACAAATAAGACAGACTTTTATCAGATAAATCAGTAATCTCCTTAATTCTTTGTTCTTTGAACATGGTATAATTTCCATGATATGTCTTAATGATATTATCCTTCATGAAAAAAATTGTATCAGAAACCGCATCAAGAAACATTCGATCGTGAGACACAACAATAATCGTTCCATCATATGAGTTTAATGCACCCTCAATTGCTTTTTTTGATTTTAGGTCCATATGATTCGTTGGTTCATCAAGAATAAGAAAATTATAAGGCTGCATCAGTAGACGTAACATAGAAAGACGTGCTCGTTCACCACCGGAGAGTTGATTGATTGTTTTATAGATAACGTCTCCTCTGAAATTAAATTGACCAAGTAATGCTTTTGCGTCGTTTTCATCAAGATCCGCATGATCCTTTAACACCTCATTAACCAAATTGTTTTTTGGGTTTAATGAAAGATGACCTTGATCAAAATATCCATATTTCACACCTCTACTAATATGAACGTTTCCAGTATCCGGTTTTTCTTCCCCTGTTAACAATTTTAATAATGTTGTTTTTCCACAACCATTAGATCCGATTAAACCAATTTTTTGTCCAGAGAAAATTTCAAAACCGGCATTTTCAAGTATTGTTTTATCATCAAAACTTTTACCGATCTCAACACCATCAGCAATGTTTTTCCCGGATTTAAACGATGTTTTAAAATTAAACCGTAAAAGATAATCTTTAAGAACTGGGTTTTTTGCTAGTTGAGATTTTTCCATTCGTCTTATTTTACTTTTGATCTGCGTGTCATATTTATTTCGACGGGTCATTATTTCAATGGATGCTTTCTGTTGTTTCATTTTCAATAAGGATTTCTTATATTCATGAGTTTTCTGCTGTTGTCTAAGACGATTTTGTTCAAGATATTCCCCATAATTTGCATTGAATAACTGGATTTTATCATCCTGGAAATCAAAGACCTTATCCACTAGATCATCGAGAAGATACTCATCATGACTAATGATCATTACAGAACATGGTAAATCTACGATTCCCTCTTCTAACCATTCAATTGTCTCAATATCCAGATGATTTGTTGGTTCATCAAGTAACAAAAGATCACATTGATCAGGTTGAACGAGAACACTAGCTAATGAAAGTTTTTGACGTTCACCACCAGATAGAACATCAATTTTATCTGATAGAGAAATATCCTTCAAGGAAACCTCTTTAAGTATTTCCATTACCTCATCTAATTGGGAGGTATTTTCCGACTGATTGATTGTGATTTTAAAATCCTGGATTTTTTCAAGTATTACTTTATACGCATTGGAATTGTATATTTCAGGATCTTCAAGTTGTTTTTCATATTTTTTCAATTGTTGTTGATAACTATTTTCATTTATTTGTTTTGTGATAAACTGTTGAACTGTTACATTTTTTTGATGTTCAATGGTCTGGTTCAACATCCTAATCCGAAGATCCTCCTTGATAAAAATTTCACCATCATCAGGTACTAAATCCTGTAAAAAAATACGAAAAAGAGAGGTTTTTCCACATCCATTCGGCCCTATGATACCAATACAATCCTCCTTACATACATCAAATGATGCATCTTTAAAGAGTGTTTTACCCTGAATAGTTTTTGAGATGTTGATTGCTTGAATTAAAGGATTCATTCAAGAGCCGAATAAATTCATAGTGTATAAGGTTTTTAGATGAAACAAATAAAATATTGAAACATAAATAGTTTTGTTATCTAATCATATTCTTTGTTTTCCATTTTAAAAAAAAATTATTGTTTATTTAATGCTTGATTTAATAGCATTAATATCTTCAAGTTTTTTTCGTGATTCCAATAGACTATTTGAAAAAGTTTGATTGAGAATTTCTTCTTCGCATAATTCACTCATTGGTGTTGTGATGTCATGTTTTTTAAGACTCATGAGATAATTGAATCCATCTGGTCCTTCATCGGCATTAAAGACACTATCTATGGCTAGTTTTGCAAGTTTTTTTGGTGTAACTTTACTGATATTTCTCCCTAAGGATAGATAAAAGACTTTATCGATACCATAGAAGTTAGGTAGAGTTTTTATAACAAACATATTTGAAGTGGGATGTTTAGGTTTTCTGTATGTTTTTTTTGTTCCTTCAAGATGATTTTCCATCCTGTAAAACATATTTAAAGCTTGATGTTCAGTTATGTTATCTTTGAAAACCAGAATGTCAGCATTGACTTGTGCCCCACCTGTTCCAACAGGAACAAGTCCTGGTGCTCCGCCATATTCATTGTTTTTTCGTGCAAGTTCAACTTTAAAAGGAGTGTTAACACTTCTTATTCGTTTTTTAACCGATGATTTTATCTCTGAGCTTAGATTGTCCATTATAGGCCCATATACAAGTATTCCCGTTTTTCCTATCTTAATACCATCAATATCTTCATCTGTGTTTAATGAAACTTTATCTGATTGTTGTATTTTATCAGGAACCTGTTTGGTACAAGCATGTAGTAGTTGATGAATTTGAAAGTGTCTTGGATGATAAAGTCATAAGGTTTTGAGGATTGATATAAGGTTTGTAATCGTTGATATTCTTTTGTGGTGTAATGCTTTTGTATCTGAGCCATTGATATTAAATAATTAATATCGGCATAATTTGTGATGGTTGTTGTTAATTCTTTTCTAACAGTATTTGCACTAAATGAATTGGCAAAAAGAAGAACCATAAAACATTGTAAAATAAAGATTAACAATACATAAGACCATTGTATAATGATAACACGAGTAATCCAGATAGAAACAAGAGGGAAAAGAATCAACAAACCAAAATAAAATCCAAAGAAAAATGGTTTTAGAAATCCCCATGAAAACACTGATTTCAATAGATCATTCTTATTTTTTTCTATAATTTTTTTAAGAGAGATTTTAATTTCATAAGGTTTTGTGAGTTGATATAATTCCTTTATAAAAAAAGGTACAGGAATAAAGAGAAGGCAGGTAATAGCCGGAAGAAGAGTTTCTATGGTATTTACATTGACTATCCAGTTGTATTCAATCGATATAATGATAAAAAATGAGATAAGGTATATAATAGAAAGAGATTGTATAATTATTGCAAGGTTTTTCTGTAAACTTGATTCTATTTGAACGCTTATATCTGTATGTTTTTCTTTATAATATCTCATTATATCTGTGGCATCTTTACCAATAAACGGTTTCCTTATAGATCGCAAGGCTGTGAAAAAAAGAAAGAAGAATAGAAAAAATCCTGCTGGAATCCAATATTCAAAAATATTTAAGAAATAGGAAATACCAAGCGCAAGAACAAGGAGGAAGCATCCGCCAATATATGAATTCCCACTGATAACGCCTAGTTTTCTCTTGGTATGAAGAGAACTTTGATTAATAACATCCTGTAATAGTTTATATTTAGTAGGTAAATCGTTTTCCTTAGAGTCCATCACCACTCACGTTACATTTATAATGTATAATATGCTAAAATATTTTTCCCCATTATTCAAGTAATACTTTTTGACAAAAATCATCAGATAAATCTAATAATTAAAAGAGAGAGGAGAATTTGTAAATTATAATAAGGAAATCAGGAAGGGTAAATATATATCAATGAGTTCATTTTTTTGTCATCAATAGTAAATGCTAATAATGCCTTAAATGATTACGAAACTTCTTCAAACAGGGCCTGTAGCCTAGCCTGGATCGGGCGATAGCCTCCTAAGCTATAGATCCCGGGTTCAAATCCCGGCAGGTCCGCTGATTTTTTTAATTATAATCATATTTTTTATTAAGATTAAATTTCCCTCTAACTCTTGATATTTTATCTTGTTTCATCAGCTCTTCAAGAATTCGTTTTATTTCATTCTTATCACATTTAAAAATTGATGCGAGATCGTTTAATGATCGTGGTTTCTTTTGAATAAACTCAAGGATTAGTTTTTCTAACATCTCTTCTTCTGCTAATCTTAAAAATTCATCATAATTTGGAAATATTACATTGTATTCACTTACTAATTCATCTAATCCAATGAAAAAATATGAAAGCCATGCTTTATTTTCATCTAGTTTTGCTTGTTTTTGAATTTCTTTTTTGATTATTTCTATATTAAGACCATGAGAAAACAAAGTAAACATATCTTCTCTATCTCTTAGTCTCGAAGTAACTGATTTTAGTATGAAAATATCCTCTGGTGATACCAAATAAGTTTTGATATTGGTAAATTCTTTATATCTTTTTGATCGCTTTTGCATATCCATTGAAAATGTTAGCCCACCACATATTTTATTTACAAAAATATCCCATCTGAAACCATCTGTATTTTCAATTATTTCACGGGTTTTCATTTTTATGTAGACGGGATCTTTTGTTTCACTTTTATTGTATCCACTTTTGTATAATGCTTTAATTAATGCAGATGCTTCTGCTTCTGAAGGTAGTAAAACATCGATATCTTTTGTAGCTATTTTTAGATCATAAAAACTCATTGCCCCTCCACCAAAAATATAGATATTTATCGGTTTGTTTAGATAGTTGTTTATATTTTTAAGTTCTTTTTCGACGTAGTTGCTGTCAAACATTTTCATATTATCTTACCTCATATTGTTTTGCAAGTGATATGTATTCATCCCATGCCGGAAGGAAATTTTTTTCAGATTCTTGTTTTTCAGTAAATGAAATTAATACTTGTATATGTTCGGTAAGATTGTAAATTCTTGCCTTTTTAATAATATCAGTTGGTTTTGTTTTTTCGTATAAAAGACATGCATAAGCGTTATATGTTTTACTTTGAGGACTTATTAAAATTGTATGTAAAATGATATCAGTTGTTTGCAGTTTTCTGCTTGTATTATAATAATATTTTATATCCCCAAGTAACGGTAAATTATATTTTGAAAAGGTTGTAACTGCGGTTTCAGGAGGTTTTGATAAAGCTTTTTTTGATTTAAATAAAAATTCAGTTCCATGTTGCCATATTATTTGAGCATCTTCTGAAATTGTTTTTAATGTTTGATAATTTTTATAATTATAATACTCTTTTGCAAACTCAAATAAAAGTTGATGTGTAGGATTGATGTAATATCCCTTTTGTTTTTTCAATATGATACCATAACGGCTTAGTTCTTTTATTGTCTTATATGTCCATTGTCGGGATACATTTAGCATCTGGCTAATTTCTTTTTTATTTAAAGGATATTCTAATATTGCTATCAATTTCAAATTAGAATATGAAAGAACATTTTCTAAAGGAATCCTGTTAAAATTTTTTATTATTACTTCAAGTTTTTGTGCATGGGAAGTTTGAGATATTTCAACAATTACTTTCATTCCTTGTCTATTTTTTTTAGCAAGACCATTTTTTATCATTTTTTTTGTAATTTTTGAAACTGTTCCAGAAGACAAATTTAGTTTCTTTGCTATATCTGTTTCAGATGATGGAAGTAATTTGAAGGTTTCAATTTCTCTACTAACAATCATTATGTAAACTATATAGAAAAAACTATTTAAGCTTTTTCATTATAATTTACATTTTGACTTAAAATCAAAACAAATTAATTACAAAAAAAGGCTCTTCTCCATCTTTAGGTAAAAGATTTTTTAGGTTTCAACCTAAAAAATGTCATTTCCTCCTCTTTCTATTTATTCATTTTTTGATACTTAGACTTAAAAGAATACAATAACAAATCCACTCAATTATTTATTGTTATAAACCTAATAATCATATCTTTTGAAATCGATAGATTTCCTACCTAAAGATGGAGAAGAGCTGCAAAAAAAAAGATGAAATTGGAATTATATGCTTACTTTATCTGATTTTTTTCCAGATAGATACATAATATCAATTCTACCAATATTTACTTTATTAACTGCCTCTTCGGTCATCTGTTTTTTTATAACTTTTTCTGGCACTTTTTCTTGTTGCCTAATCATTGTATCCAATGCATGTTGTTTTTCTTTTTGATCACAAATAAAGGTCACGGTTCCCATGAATTGTGCTGTTGCATAAAGATGATCACATTTACCTTCCACATACCCATTATCAATTAATGCTTGACCCCATACAACATTATTTTCCTTTAAAATATCAATTTTTTTACCTTCTTTTGCACAATGAAAATATATTGAATTTCTTTTACTGTCATATCCACGAGTTAAAGTCACAAGATATGGAATGTTATCTTTACACATTGCAATTGTTAGATATTTAGTTATTTTTAGAATTTCAATTATTTTAGATTTATCTTGGATTTCTTTTTCTTTTCTCCTCATTGATTTCATAAAATATCAATTAATGAAGAATAATCAATCTAATAGTCTTTTCTTAAAAGGAAGTATAAAAAATATAACAATACAGAAAAAAAAAGTGAATGTTTTCTTTAAAAGGCATTTATTCTAAATTTTATTTATTCAATCCATAAATAACTTTTCTCTTTTTTTATTCAACATTTTCCAATTTTGAATTATTTTAATAAGATATCTTAAAAAGAAAGGTTTATTTTACAAAAGAAGATAGTTCCTAATAATTGAATTGAAACTTTTTAATGGTGTAAAATATGAAGAAAGATGAGAAATATATTATGGCATTGGATGAGGGTACATCAAGTGCTAAAACATGTATTTTTAATCATTTAGGCCAGATGATTGGAAAAGGTCAAATCGATCTAAATCAATATTATCCTAAACCAGGTTGGGTTGAGCAGGATCCGGAAGAAATATTAAATGCTCAAAAAAAATCAATTAACATAGCTCTTGATAACGCAGGGATTGCCTATCCTCAAATCGCTTCTATTGGAATCACAAATCAAAGGGAAACAACTGTTCTTTGGGATAAAAAAACAGGAAAATCAATCTATAACGCAATTGTGTGGCAGGATAGAAGAACCTCATCAACCATTGATGATTTAAATGAAGATAATAAAAATATGATAAAAGAAAAAACGGGATTGATTCCTGACGCATATTTTTCAGCATCAAAAATCAAATGGCTTCTGGATAATATTTCAAATCTTAGAAAAAAAGCAGAGAATAATGAAGTGCTATTTGGAACAATTGATTCATTTTTAATATATCAGCTAACAGGAGGGGTAATTCATGCAACAGATTGCAGTAATGCATCAAGAACGATGTTATATAATATCAATAATCTAGAGTGGGATGATGAGCTTTTAGAGTTGTTTAAAATTCCAAAAAACATTCTCCCAACAGTCATGGAATCTAGTGAATTATATGGACAAACATCTAAACATTTTTCAACCTGGAATGGTCAAAAATACATATGGCACAGGTAACTTTATCTTAATGAATACCGGGAAAAAACCATATTTATCAAAGAATCTTTTAACAACAATTGCCTGGTCAATCAATGGTGAAACAACATATGCATTGGAGGGAAGTGTTTTTATTACGGGGGCGGCAGTGAAATGGATGGAATCCATGCAAATAATTAATGACATCGATAATATCGGATCTTTGGCATTATCTATTGAATGTAATGAGGGAGTATATTTTGTACCTGCATTCGTTGGTTTAGGTGCACCATATTGGGACCCATATGCAAGAGGAACGATAATTGGCATTACACAGAAATCAGGAAAAGAGGTTTTTGCAAGAGCCGCCTTAGAATCAATTGGAT
This sequence comes from Thermoplasmatales archaeon ex4572_165, assembly GCA_002254885.1. Taxonomy (GTDB): domain Archaea; phylum Thermoplasmatota; class E2; order DHVEG-1; family DHVEG-1; genus EX4572-165. The sequence continues at coordinate 796 of NJDG01000039.1, read as the reverse complement.
ATCTCTCACAAGATGTTTTAGATGAAATGAAAAAAGATTTTAAAACAGAGATTAATGAAATTCGAGTAGATGGTGGGGGCTCACAAAACCGGTTCTTAATGCAGTTCCAAGCTGACATTTCAGGAAACAAGGTAACAATTCCAACTATTTCAGATACCACAGCTCTTGGCGTTGCATTTCTAGCAGGTCTCTCTGTTGGATTTTGGGAGGATCAACGGCAACTTGAAAGCATATGGTCATCTGATAAATCATTTCACCCTTCAATAACCGACAAGAAAAGAAAAATTAATTATGAGGGGTGGAAAAAAGCGGTTGCAAGATCAAAAGGTTGGGTGAAAGAGTTAAAAGATGTGGGATTTGTTGAAGATGAATTATAATAATTCTAAAAAGATTAAGTTGGTTTTATCATGACAGCTATCGTGATTATTGGCGGAGGTATCATTGGGGCATCTATTTCAAGGATTTTGAGTAGATATGCAAATATTGACGTTCATCTTATCGAAAAGGAAGCGGATGTTGGATGGGGAGTTACAAAAGCAAATACGGGCATTATTCACCCAGGTCATGAAGACGATGCATCGGTTTATCCAATGAGGGCAAAGTTTTGCAAAGAGGGAAACATGCTATGGCATCAATGGAGTAAAGATCTAGATATTCCAATTATTTGGCCTGGTGAACTGATGATTATTTTTGAGGAAAGAGAACATGAAATATTGCAGAATTTCCTTAAAATCGGAAGAGAAAATGGAGTATCAGATTTAAGAATCATTGATAAAAATGAGCTATTGGAATTAGA
>NJDG01000038.1 GCA_002254885.1 Thermoplasmatales archaeon ex4572_165 | reverse complement strand
ATTTCAAAGTATTGCAAAATATTTTTGTGATAATACATTATGCCTTTTTTACTAATTTGACAAAGTCAAGCTAATCAATAAAATATAATATAGGGTTGAAATGAAAACATGAGGGAAAAAATAATTTCAATAATACTCATAATTATTTTTCTTGGAGTAAGCTTCCCAGTAGTTGAAAGTTATCAATCCAACAATCAAAATCCAATAGATGATATAGTATCATCTGCAACGGGTTTACCTGATCTTGTTTGTTCTTTGGATCTAGTTAAAATTGGTGAATGGTATTATGTTAATTATTCAGTGACAAATATAGGTGATAAAACAGCCAAGGGTGTAACAATGAATGTTACGGTTTATCCATTTGGTTGTTACTTTCTTGATATCGAGGGTTTCTTGTTAAAAAATTTACCCTTTGATATAGCATGGCCAATACTTGAATTCATTGTTTTAAAATTACATATTTGGCCTGGCTGGTTAATGGGTTCAAATCGTTTAGTTCTTAAACCACTCTTCCCAGGAGAAACAGTATCAAAAATATCGGCATTTCCTGTTGATCTAGGAATTGATGAATTTTATAATGCAAAATTATGTATTATCGTTGAGGGCATTGTAGATCGTGAAAATACTGTAATAGAATCTAATGAATCTAACAATAAAGAGATATTACGATGGTGGCTTCCTTTAAATACCGCTCCATCAAAAATATTACGCAATATTTAAAAATTTAGTTAAATGAATACCACCAATCTAGATATCGTTTCCAATAGAAAAACACTGCTTTTTCACTTATTTTACTGAAAGTGTTATTAATTCTTAACATCGATTTACCTGCAATATCCCATTTTAAAAATTTATCATTGATAATCTTTGGATACTCACTGATGTTATTATGTGCAATGCACCTAGCTGCTATCTCACCGCTTAACAATGCTCGATATATCCCTTCACCCGTTAATGGAAATGTTCCAACTCCTGAATCGCCAACAAATACAATATTTTTATAGATCAAGGGTTTTTGAATACCTGCAGGGATCAACCCGCCAGTCTCATAGTTTATTGTTCCAGAAATATGATATATTTCCTTAAATTGTTCAAGTTGTTTTTTTAGGTTCTTATGTGTTCTTATCACCATCCCCATCCCTAAATTTACTTCCTTTTTTTTAGGATTACGTGGGAAAATCCAGTAATAACCTGAATCCGCAGTTAAATAAATCTGCATAGTATCATGAAAAAAATGACTACAATTCTCAATGCTTTGCTGATAGGTTATACCAACGATTCCTTTTTTTAATCCTAACTCCCTACGTACCACACTAGGACAACCTGACGCATCAACGATATAATCAGAAGATAATTCCTTTATACTTTCAATTTTATCATTTGTTTTAATGATAACACCAAGATCATCTGCCTGTTTGGCTAACTGAGTAATAAAGGCTTGACGGTTTAATACAAACGCAGTGTTTGGTTTTCTATTTAATGTATATGTTTTATTATCAACAATGGTCTCAACCTTGTTAATTGGGCTATATATACTCCCTCCAATTGGTTTCCAATGTTTCCATTCCTCTTCAAGTGAATATCCTTCCCCGCATCTTCTACCATCAGAGTTAAAACCAATTTTTTTGTGTTTTTCATGGACGATTACTTCAATTTTTTTGTTTTCTTGTTTTAATATTATTGCCGAACTTAAACCCGAAAGGCTACCACCAATGATATCTACTTTAATGATAATCACCCGTCAATTTTTATTATGTTTACCAATAGATATATACTATATTGAGTATAAATTTTTATTTAAACAATGAATGAATCGTTATTTTTGCCCATGAAACCGAGATTATTACAGATATACATGCCCCTATAACTATTCCAATCCAGACACCTATCAAACCTAGATTAAAGATTATTGCAAGTATATATGAAAATATGGTTTGAAGGATAATTACCCGAATAATTGTATTAATTAGTGAAATTGTACCATATCCCATTCCTCTAAAAACTGAGGCTGCTGCAACTGATGCAGGAACTACTGGATAATAAAAAGCAGTGATCCTTAAGAAAATTACCAGATCAGAAAATATAACACTTGATCCAGTTGAATATGAAAAAAGTAGAGCAATTTGTTCTGCAAAGATAAAAATCAATATTCCAATAATTATCTCAATTATTAACCCAAATTTTATCGAATAATAAAAACCGGTTTTAAGCTTCTCCCGATCCATTGCACCAAATGCTGCACCAGTTACTGATTCAATTGCAGGAGCAACTCCAAGCATGGGAATCACACCCACCATCATTATTCTCCAACCACTTGTTAATACCGCAATACCTGTATCACCTTGTGATATTCTTACAATGATATTAAGGAAAAAAAGAGAAATTGATATTGAAACCTGTGTCATTGCGGATGGAATGCCAACTTTAAGTATATCTTTTAAAAAAATCTTTTTTATTTTGAATTTCTTAAATGTTACTTTAAGAAATGAGGTCTTTTGAATAAATATCATATATATAAAAATAATAGCCGATATGAACAATGATAATAGTGTTGCCCAAGCAGCACCCGCAACACCCATATCAAACGTATAAATAAAAATAGGATCTAATATTATGTTTGCAAAAGAACCAACAATTAGACCATATACTGCTTTTTTTACAGCGCCTTCTCCTCGTATTATTGCATTTGCAACACAGGGAAATATTATGATTATTGCACCTGAAAAAAGGATTTGTGCATATGTTGTGGCATATAATCCTACTGTTTTTGATTGACTTAAACCATAAAAAACAGTTTCAACTATTGGTATACTTATCACTGTTACAATTAAACCAATTATTATTCCTAAAAAAATTGTATGTATTGCGATTTGTTCTGCATCTTTCTTTTTTCTAGCCCCAAGCTTTCTTGCAATGGCAGTACTTCCACCCATCCCGAGACCATTACCAATTGCCATGATAGCGAGAAAAAAAGGAAAGAACAATCCGACTGCTGCAAGTTGATCTGATCCAAGTCCTGCAACCCAAATTCCATCTGCAAGTTGATATGCCGATAGTATTATCATCCCTAGAATCATAGGTATTGATAATTTTACAATTGCTTTTTTAGGGTCGCCAAGAAGGTCTTTGACTCCTTCGGTCATTTCGAGAAATTCCATCAGATCACAATATCAATCCAAAATAAGATACTGTTTTAATAATATAGTGTAAAGAAAAGACCTTTATAATATTGTGAAATTAACCTTTTTTGTTATATGAATGAACCACTGAATCCTTGGACCTCTGATGATGAAAAAGAACATTACCCTAGTGTTCTTGAATGGTGGTGCACAGAAGGTTTTTTTAAATGTAAAAAAACAGGTAAAACATGGAGTTTTAAAGGATCATTTTCTGAATGGTGTACAGCAGGTAATGTTCATGGTTCAACTTATGATTTTACATTGTTTGATCCTGAAAAGAAAAAATATTTCAGCTCATACATACGAACTGATGAAGAAAAACTGGATATTTCATATGATGAAGAAAACAAGATCATCACTAGATTCAATAATGCATTTTTAACGGGCATCTATCCTAACTATAAGATGAGATATGAAAACATAAAGGATGATATTGTTCTTGAATTGAGATATCATTCAGAATCCCTCCCTCATTGGATAACTCAAGATATAACCGGTGGATATCTCCCTATGGGTATGGGTTTTTATCGATATGGATTTATACCTAGAAACACAATTGATGGGACTTTGTCTATTAAGGATCATGAGTTTTCTGTTAAAGGAACAGGTTATTATGAACATGTATGGGGTGATTTTTCATATAAAAATCCCTTAGCAAATCTTTCTTTTCTAAAAAAATCAGTACCAATCTATCAGAAACTCATTGCTTGGTGGATTCATAATCATAATCCAAAAATTCCAAATAAAATAAGATTTTTATCAGAAAATAATCCGCTTGGATATGATTGGTTATGGGGAATACTTGACAATGGATGGAGTTTCTTTCTAGGCAATATTTTGTTTTGGGTTTCCGAAGGTCCTATCTTTGGTACGTTAATATTAACAAAAGATGGGAAACATTACCATGAATTCTGTGATGTAACATATCAATATAAGAAACTAGAACAATCAAAGAACTTTGATTTTGTATACCCCACAGATATTATAATTAATGCAAGAGATAAAAACGAGAAGCTAACATTGAACTGTAAGATGATAATGCCATGTCGGGAATTTGTAACACTATTGAACCAAAAAAAATGGCTTGCATTTGTCATCTGTGAGGCTCCCGGGAAAATCACAGGATCTTATCAAAATGATCAAGGAAAAATAAATCTTTCTGGTTTATGTAAATTTGAACCACAAAGACAAATCTCTAATTATGGCCATAATGAATTGTCAATTGATTTTATTAAACCTCCAAAGGGCGTTGGAATTAAAATTAACCTTGAATCCCATTTTCTAAACAAGAGAATATGTTCAAAATTATGTTTTGATCCTTATCCAAAAATCAGGTTTTCAAGTAAGAAAAACAAATCATGAACCCCAGAAACGATTCATACCTTGTTTTTCTTTTTAAGAACTATTGATGTTGTTGATCCATGTTTTTTATGACAAAAGATATCTAGGATATTGTAAGAATTTTTAAGAAATTCATCAGAAGGATCCAATGATTTATCTTGTGAAAATGAACGTAAAACAATAATTTGATCTAATGAAAGATTGTCTGCCAACTTCTGCATAAATATTTCTTTTGGAATAATCCCCTGCGATATTAATATTATTTTATGTGATGACAGATCTGATTTTAATGCATCCATTTGTTTGACAACAACTCTCTTAGTCAGTCCCATATTTTTAATACATATTTTTGCTTTTTTTATCGCATGGAAATCCAGATCAATTCCAAGAATTTTGGCTTGTGTTTTTTTTGCAAGAAGAATAGAAGATGCAGGGATAGATCCACACCCTATATGAAGAATAGATGCTGAATCGGTCATGTTTATCATTGATATCTCTTGTTCTATGATATCAGCATAATACTCAATATAAAATGGAAGAAATTTAGGGAAATGAATGATGATTTTCTCAGATATTTTAAACAAAAAATCAACAAGAGACTTTAATGAAATTGCATCAAATTTATCACTAATGTCATTTAAAAGAAATAATATCAATGCCTGTGCCTTTTGCTTAATCATATATTTAATTACTTCCTAGTTCTAGGGAGAACTTCTTGAATTTTTCCTGTAATCTTATAATACAACCAAATAAGATTTCATACTAATAAAACTCTTGTTTTTGATAACAATTAAATACAAAATCACTGTATCATAAAATAGATTTATGCAAGCAAACACATCCAACGACCCATGGAGCATGCAAGATGAGGGTAGCCACTACCCTGTTACAAGAGAATGGTGGACGTTTGAAACAATTTTTACTACATTCATTGATAAACGTAAATGGAATCTTATGCTAATTATGGCTTATAATTTAGAGAAACCAAATTGTTTCTTTCAATATACTCTTTTTGATATTACAAATAAAAAATGTGTCTTACGAAAAGATATCGATGATGAAATCCATAAATTTAAACATAAAAAAAATAAAATGGATTTACAATATGAACAAAGTTTTGCAAAAGGTCTTTTTCCTGATTATAATCTTCACCTAGAAGATAATGAACAATCATTAACAATTGATATGGACTTTAATGCAATATCAAATCCTCATTGGATCGCACAAGATATTACAGATGGAGATCTTCCAATTGGTTTAAATTTCTACAAATATGGATATATCCCAAATACGAACATTTTAGGGAAAATGAGTTTAGATGATCAAATATTTGAACTGAATGGCAAAGGATACATCGAACATGTCTGGGGTGACTGGTCATATCAAAAACCATTATCTCAAATCAAAAACCTTAGAAAAACAATTAGAACCTACACAAACCTTGGGAAATGGTGGCTATCTCACCATAAACCAAAAATACCTAATAAAATTGCACTCACAACAGAGAACAATCCCTTTGGTTATGATTGGGCATGGGGCGTCTTTGATAATGATTGGAGTGTTTTTTATGGAAATATCCTATTCTGGCTTTACAAAGGACCTGCTTTTGGTGTATTAACCCTTACACCTGACGGAAACACCTTCTGGGAGTTTTGTAATATAAAATATAAATACAACAAGGTCCACTATGTGAAAGAATATGATATATATTTTGCCTCAGACATTGAGTTAGATGCGATTTTAGATGATAAAAAAATTCATCTACGATTCTATTTAGATACAAAATGTCATGATTATATAGATCCATTTGACCATCAAGGATTCTATAAAGCATTTATCCTTGCTGAAATGCCTGGAAGGATGGAAGGAACCTTTGAAGATAAAGAAAAAAGAATAGATCTGAAAGGCGATTGTAAATTAATGCCTTTACGGCAACCATCAATTTTAGGACATAATTCTCTTACAATTGATATTACAAAACCACCAAAAGGATTTGGAATGGATCTTGATTTCAATTCACATTACCTAAAAAAACAGATAAAAGCTAATATGCATTTTTTGCCAAAACCAAAGATATCTTTTCATATGGAAAAAATTGATGAAAACGATTTTACTTTTTAGAAAAACTTATTTTTGTGCGATTAAATCACACAGCATCTTTAATCGTAATGTTTTACATATTTATGAAATGTTGAAAGAATTTGTTTGAATCTGAAGTTGTTAATAAAAATTCGTTTTTCATGACATCTGAAGAAAAATATACCCCAATTGGGAATCAAATAGGCTAACATGTTAGATTTTAAGAAGAAAATTTCTAAAAAATTTTTAACTCAGGTATAAATAGGTCAACATTCTATTCGCACCATGCCTGTATCTTTGGTCATACTAAAATGCATATGAGATGCAGGTTTGATATAACCAAAAAAGAAATCAATGTTCCGGATACGACAGATAGTGTTCTTTAGTAATATTTAAAGAAGATTCCAAGAAATTTATAAGGTGGGAATTAAAAAAATTTCTGACTTCTGACTCGGAATTAATACTTTCATTAACTATCCAAACGATTTCATCATAACGTATAAATCTCCCAGTGTGCGTTTCAAAAGAACGGGAGATTATTGGCAGACTCAAAATAACTAAGAATACTACAATTAATGTTACAATTATTCCAAATTTTTTCCTACTGATTATTTGATTTTTTTTTTCCCAAAAGAAAAGTAAAAACCCAAAAACAAAAATAACTATACCAATAAAAAATAGGTAAAATGGTGGAAAATCTGGCGATATTATTCTACCAGGCATCATTTTGTTGAAAAAAACGCTGATAAATGATACCGCAATTCCTATCAATAGAATTAAAATTCCCAAGGTGGAAATAAAAGACATGACTTTTTCTTTTTTCATTCTATCTCCTCAACTTTGATATTACTTACGTTCTAATAAACTCTGTTTTTCTTCCGGCCAATGGACATAGTGCGATTAAATCAAACAAAAACGTATCTTCCAGAAATAAACCTTCTCTCTTGATCAATTTAGTTTAAATGATTTTATTATAGAGTAAAAATCACAGTTTATTGAAGAATTGTTGCATATTTTTTTTATAATGTAAAAATGCTTCTCTGCCTTTATCTGTTAATTTTATTAATGTATGTGGTTTCTTTCCAATGAATTCTTTTGAAATTGTTACATATGCAGCCTTTTCCAATGTATTTAGATGTGATGATAGATTACCAAAGGTTAGATCGGTTTGACGCATTATATATAAAAAATCAGCATTTTCTACAACGAAGAGATGTGCCATTATCCTAAGTCTTGCTGGCGAGTGAATTAATTTATCAACCGTTTGAAGTGAAGACAGGTTATCATTTGTTTTTTTTTGTTTCTGCCTCATGAACATCCTCCATATCATTTATTGGTATTTTTTTAATAAAATTGATAAATAACACAATGCCACTAATCATCAAAATTCCACTCATTAATAGAAAAAACAATTCAATAGAATTTCTAAAATCATCAAACTCTACAATTGAAACTATTACTAAACAGGAAAATGAGAGAACAGATAATCGATAATATCTCAAACTTGTTGTAATGTATCCAATACCTGCAAACAATATAAATGTAGCAATTCCCAGCATTATTTGAACTAAATTATCCCATATTTGAATATTATTAATATTGATTAATAAGGGAATTATTATTACAAAACATATAACAAATAAGAGATAAGAGAAAACAAGTTGAATAATGGTCTTAGTTGATCGATTTTTAGGTGTTGCATATCCAATACGAGGGTAAGTAAATTTATTTCTTACAAGTTTCATCCATATTGGTGCAAAAATTGGTAGCATAATTAGTAGTATTGGAAATGTTTTCGTTCCAATGTAACCTGCAATTCCAAAATAAAATATTCCTAATATTAACTCAATGAATCCATCTTGATTTGTATCTAGAAATGTATTTTTTTCAAGCTTCTTCATATCAATAATGTTATTCATGATTAGTCACTTGCTAATGTATTGTTTTTCAAATATAAATAACTTTGTTTTTCAAAGTTGTTTGAATATAAATTTCTTATTGAAAAATTATGCAAATGTGCTAAAAGAAAAAATGATTTAAGATAATTTGAATAAATATATCAATAAAAATAAGATTAAAAGCCATCAAGAAATAATCATACCCTTTTCTTCCAGCAATTTCTGCTAATTGCTTTCGATTTTCATC
>NJDG01000013.1 GCA_002254885.1 Thermoplasmatales archaeon ex4572_165 | reverse complement strand
TCAATGTACTCTTTGAAATTAATATGATTGTCGTCTTTTTCTAATGATCGAATACTTAAAAGATCAAAAGTTACTTTTACATCAGTAAGAGGATCAAGATCTATGGAATTATTTATGTCTGGTTCTGCATTTATATTTATAGAAGGAATAATGAAGAATGCAATGATGATAAAAGAAATCAACCGTTTTTTAATCATAATAATTTTAATCCCCTTTCATTTCTAACCAGTTAATATATAATATATATAATATAGCTTATAAATATTTAAATCATTCTACAACTTTTCGTATTAATTTATCATACTCCAAAAGAATTGGTAAAAAATTGTATTTTTATGTAAATAGGTCAGTCAGATTGTATTTCATTTAAAACAATAAGTTATAATAGATGATTTTTAATGAATTTTTTTAATATCAACTTCCAAAATCTTCTTCAAAAATAATATAAGATTTCTTTTTCATGCCAATTGATTCGTATGTAGAAATTGCTTTTTTGTTTTGATTATGAACATAGAGGCGAAACATTTTGATATTTTGTTGTTTTGCTAATTGTTTACTCTTTTGATAAAGTGAAAAAAAAACTTTTTGCTTTCGATAAGATGGAAGAACATATACACTTTGTATCCACCAAATTGTTGTATTTCTCCAATCACTCCACTCAAAAGTAATCATCAATTGACCAATGATTTCACCCTCTTTTTTTACAATAAGATAAAACCCTTTTGAGGGATTATTGATAAGATTTTTTACTGCATCCAATGAAATTACTTCATTCATTGTTTTATTCATTTAAGCTACTTTTTCTTAATTGGCACCTGAATTGTTGTTGTAAATATCATTTCACCATTCTTCATCTTAGGTTTTTTTGAACAAACTTCAAAACTTGGTCCTGCCCAGTTATAACCATTTTCTTCAATCCACACATTTATTTTTTGATAAACCTGTTCATATTCACTAGCAGGTCCTTTGAATTTTAATGACGCAACTTCCATCTCTTGTATTTCTTCAATTTTAACCTCATTATCAGATTCTACTTCCCCATTTATTGGAATTCCAACCCATGTTTTACATTCAGATGGTGTTTTTTCATTGGGGTCATCATGATAAACATTTATATTTTTAAATCCTGGTCGAACTTTGTTTTCTTTTGCCCATTCGTAAAGTCTTGGAATATATTTATCAAATGGTACAGTGTCATATTTACCGATATATTCGATATATGCAAGTTTCATTGGTTTATTTTTCTGAATTTTTATTTTATCCATCTTCTTTCACCTATTTTATTACCCAATAATATGATATAATTGATATAAATTTATAACTGTTTAGTGAAAGTATTTTTATTATATATTTTTCAGTTTTGATATTATATTGGATAAAAAATATCATGTATTTCTAAGATTACACAAATTATTACACAAAATATCCTAAAAATCATTAAAACACTACAGTTTCAATCCTATTTTTTGAAAGAAAATAATTTCAATATATTTTTAAATGAATTTTTATATTCTCATCAAATGGAGTATTTCTATGGATAAAATTGGAAAATCAAAGTTTGTAAGTTCAGTAATCTTTGTTGGCGATATTAGCAAATCTAAAAATTTTTATCACAAAATTTTAGATCAGAAAATTGAAATGGATTTTGGAAAAAATATTACATTTGAAGGTGGTCTTTCACTTTGGGATGGAAATTATGCTCATGAAATTACAGGTTTAAACCAACCAATTAGTGGACTTTGGGGCAAAAACAATCTTGAAATATACTTTGAAACAGAGGAGTTGGATAAACAATTCAAAAAATTAAAGAAAGAAAAAATAGATTTTGTTCATTCAATAATTGAGCAACCATGGGGGCAACGATGCTTTAGAGTTTATGATCCTGACCACCATATCGTTGAATTTGGAGAACCTATGCATATTGTTGTACTTAGATGTCATGATAACGGAATGGATGTTAAAGAAATAAATAAAAAAACTCTGATGCCCATAAATATTATTAACAAAATCATAGGAGTCTAACCTCTATTAAAATTTAAATTAAAAAAAAAGAAAAAAGGTTTATTGACGAATTTATATTTTTTGTATTGAGAAACCTGTGCATATTCCTGCAATTTGAACTAAGCCAAGTTGTCCAGGTTCACTCATATAAAGAAGATCATTTTGTCTAAATCGAACGTCTTTAAAGCTTTTGCTTGAACATATTTACCGGTTATTTGGGGGTTCATTATTAAACCTGCAACAAATGTTACTCCGATAAGGGATTGGGGTTCTACATCATTGCTTTGTATAATTACTTCTTCGCTTGCTTGTCCTACTGATAATGGTATTGATGCAAGCATGAGTACGCACAAAAATCCTGCTATATATTTTTTTTCCATACATTCACCTCAAATGGGTTTTATATTATAGTATATCTCATATTTTAATAACCTTTCCCTTTATTTATGTTCATTTTATTAAAAAATGCCAAGATTTCTATTAGAATATACCAATATGTATTTGTTTTTGTTTGCTATTTAAGGGGTTGATTATGAAGGGAACATATATTCTTCTCATGTTTCTAAATTTGGATAAATCAATCCGGATTGGAAAACTGGGAGATATGCAGTTTAGAAATGGTTGGTATGTCTATATTGGCTCTGCATTAAATAGTTTGGAGGGTAGAATCAAAAGACATTTACGATCTGAAAAGAATCATCATTGGCATATCGATTTCTTTTCAGATCATGCAAAGATTAAAAACGTATTTTTCAAAGAAGGCACTGTTAAGGAAGAATGTAACGTAGCACATTCTTTTTTAGAATCTTTTGATATGGTGCCAAATTTTGGATGTAGTGATTGTTCGTGTAAAAGCCATTTGTATGTTGGAGAAAAAACATCCTTTGAATCCATAATAGAAAATTTACAATTTGAAGAATTTTTGCAATGAAAACAATTTATATACTAATTCTTGTTATTTTTTATTGGTTGAAAACAGATGGTAGCTGTTGTTTATACTACAATGGATGATATTATTTATGCTAGAAATATTGCAAATAAACTGGTTGAAGAACAACTTGTTGCTTGTGTAAATATCATTCCAAAGGTTGAATCAATTTATAAATGGAAAGGAAAAGTTGAGACTGCAGATGAGGTTATTTTAATTGCAAAAACAGTTGAAGAAAATGTAAAAAAAACAATTTTAAGAATTAAAGAATTGCATTCTTATGAGGTACCTGCAATTATTGTATTCCCTATTGTAGGTGGTCATAAAGAATATCTTGAGTATATTGTAAGAGAGACAGAATGAAAGCAATTAGCCTTTTATCTAGCGGGATTGATTCTCCTGTTGCCGCATACAGTCTTTCTTCATATGTTGATGAAATTATTTTCCTACATGCAGATGCAAGACCATTTACAGATGATTTAGAACTAGAAAATTTTAAGTTAATAGCAAATCATCTTTCATCAATTTTGCCATGTAAAGTAAGTATTCGTATTGTTCCACATGGTAAATCACTAGATATGTATACAAAGGGATTGTTTCATCCTCGTTTTTTATGTATCTTTTGTAAACGGATGATGGTACGATATGCTGAGGCTTATGCAAAAGAATATGGTGGAGACTTCATTATTATGGGTGATTCTCTTGGACAGGTTGCATCACAAACTCTTTCAAATTTAATTGTTGTTGATAGTGCTGTTTCAATCCCAATTCTCCGTCCTTTAATTGGTTTTGATAAAGAAGAGATTGTTAAAATTGGAAAAAAAATCGATACTTTCGATCTCTCTATTAGAAAAACGATTGGATGTCTAGCAGTACCAAATAAGCCGGCAACTCGTGCAAGAATTCAGCAGCTTGTTGATATTGAAGATCAAATGTCAATTAATGATCTTGTAACGCACGCAATAAATAATATTTACTAACTATGATAAATATTATTTTTGAATACTTTTAATGAACTTTTCAATGGTTTTAAATAGTATTTTTTTATTGTCACTTTTTACAAAAGTGGGTGAGGTAAAAGTCGTTTTATCCCTTTTATTTTTAGTAGAATAAAAAACTATAAAAACCCCCAAAACATACAATATAATGTAGTGAAGAGATATAGATATACAATATATTGTATATTCTATAAGGATAGTGATAAGGGATGCAATGTCCATATTGTACTAATCAAAACACAAAGGTAACAGACTCTAGGGATACTGGAATATACTCAATTCGAAGAAGAAGAGAATGTCTAGAATGCAACCGCAGATTCACAACCTACGAACATGTAGAACTAAGCCCCGTATACATCATCAAAAAAGACGGGAAACGAGAACAATTTGATAAAGAAAAAATAAAAAAAGGGATAATAAAAGCACTTGAAAAACGCCCCGTATCAAACGAACAAATCGAAAACATGCTTGATAATATTCAAGAACACATTAAAAAAAGCGGGAAAGAAGAAATACCAAGTAAAGAACTTGGAGAATACGTCATGAATGAACTAAAAAAAACCGATCAAGTAGCATACATAAGATTCGCATCAGTATATCGTTCATTTGCAGATATTACCCTATTTGAAAAAGAAGTTAAAAAACTAGTAAAAGAGCCATAAGGCCTGAGGAGAGATAAAAAATGATACGAAAAATAATTAAAAGAGATGGAAAAATCGATGATTTCAACCCATTCCGTATAACAAATGCTGTATGGAAAGCTGCACAAGCAGTAGGTGGAAAAGACCATCGGAAAGCAACAAAAATAACAGATGAAGTATTAGAAAAACTTGAAAAATCTCTTAAACCTGGTGAAATGCCAACCGTTGAAAAAGTTCAAGATACAGTTGAAAAAATCCTCATGGAACAAGGCCATACAAAAACGGCAAAAGCATACATCCTCTATCGACATCAACATGAAGAAATCAGAGAAATTGGAGGATTACTAAAAGACATCGATGTTGTTGATGGATATCTTTCAATGATGGATTGGAAAGTTAATGAAAATAGCAATATGAGTTATTCTCTTCAAGGGCTAAATGTCTATGCAACAGAAAATATTGTTTCACATTACTGGTTAAATAAGATATATCCGCCTGAAATCGGTGAGGCACATAGCAATGGTGACTATCATATTCACGATCTTGGCACACTTGGAGCATATACATATTATGGTAAGGAAACAGTAATTGCAAAATACAATGGAAATATCATAGTATCTTCATTTCAAGATCTCTATGAGAAAATCGACAAACCTGAGAAACTTTTATCAAAAAAAGATGAAGCCTGGGCAAGATATCCTGAAAATCTAAAGGTACTTGATAAAGATGGTTGGACAAAAGTTAAAAGGCTTGTAAAAAAAGCAAAAGATAAACCTATGCATTTTATAAAAAATGAAGGTGGAAGATCTGTTATTGTCACAGAAGACCATCCAATGGTGCTTGGAGATGAAATTTTTAAAGAAGCAAAACTTGTTAACAAAGAAGAAGACAAGTTACTTACAGCAGATATACAAAAACTCCTTCAAAACGAAAAATTATTTTTCAAAGATCATCTCTATCTAGCAAAAGAACTAATCCAAAGAGGAGTAAGTGATTTCTGGATGGAAGGAATGCCTCTTGAAAAATATCAAACATATTCTGAAAACCTAGAAAATGAAGGCGTTATTTCAACATCAAACAATGCAGATGCGATTCCAAATAAAATAATGTTAACTGAAAATCTGGGGTATCTAGTTGGTTTTTATCTGGCAGAAGGTTGGATGGAACCTCATCGAATCTCATTTAAACAAAAAATCACAAATGAGAATCAAGAAATTGTTGAAAAACTGGAAAAAGCGGCTTATGAAATTGGGTGTAGACTGTATTCAAAACAAGAAAATGATTGTGTGACTTTGCAGATAGCAAATTCAACATTTACAAATTATGTGATGAAAACTGTTTTTGATCTCAAAGGAATAAGCAAAGATAAACATCTCCCTAATGAACTTTTATCCTATAACAAAGAATTTGTCAAAGGAGTTCTAGGTGGAGTACTGGATGGCGATGGATCAATCACAACATCAAAAACAAGTCTTACACTGAGAACTGCATCTAGAACAATGCTTGAACAAATGGCACAGGTCTTAAATATTATGGGATACACCTCACGAGATAGAAATCTTGAAGGAGTTGGAACAACAAGAAATTACAATGGCAAATTAATAACACAACAATATCCATTGTATGGTATAAGTTTTAGAACAACTGATCAATCTTTACCTTCTCTTAAATATCAAACAGCGGAACTTTCTTCAAAAGCATGGCGTGCGGAAGGTGCTGGATGGCATAAGGTATTAAACAATGAACAAACACAGATTCCTGATGATTACATTTATGATATTACAACTGAAACACATACACTTATTGTCAATGGTATGTGGAATCATAATTGTGTTGGATGGGATTTACAGGATATTTTACTGAAAGGATTCTGTGGTGTTTCAGGTAAAATTGAAAGTAAACCAGCTAAACACTTTGGAACCGCCCTTATGCAAATTGTCAATTATCTTTATACTTTGCAAGGGGAGGCAGCAGGTGCACAAGCTTTATCTAATTTTGATACGCTTCTTGCACCATTCATCCGTCATGACAATCTTGAATATGATGAAGTTAAACAAGAAATGCAGAAATTCCTGTACAACATGAATGTTCCGACCCGTGTTGGATTCCAAAGCCCTTTTACTAATATCACTATGGATCTCACAGTTCCTGGATATATGGCTGATGACCCTGTGATAATTGGTGGAGAGCTCATGGATAGCAATTATGAGGATTATACAAAAGAAATGGATATAATCAATCGAGCATTTGCTGAAATTATGGGTGGTGGAGATGCAAAAGGTCGACCCTTTACATTTCCAATACCTACATATAACATAACAAAGGATTTTGACTGGGATAATGAAGGATTAAACCCAATTTGGGAAATGACTGCTAAATATGGCATTCCGTATTTCTCAAATTTCATCAACAGTGACATGAAACCAGATGATGCACGTTCGATGTGCTGTAGACTTCGTCTTGATAACCGTGAACTACGAAAGAGAGGTGGAGGTCTATTTGGTGCAAATCCAAAAACTGGATCTATTGGCGTTGTCACAATTAATCTTCCAAGAATTGGGTATCTAGCACAAAATGAAAAAGAGTTTTTCAGCAGGTTAGATGAACTGCTGGATCTAGCTAAGGAAAGTCTTATTATAAAACGTGAAGTCATTGAAAATCTTACTACAAGTGGCCTGCATCCATATTCAAAGTTTTACTTAGATGATGTTAAGGAAACACATGGTCAGTATTGGAAGAATCATTTCTCAACAATTGGCATCATTGGGATGAATGATGCATTACTAAACTTTATGAATAAAAGTATCGGCGATCCAGAAGGAAAAACATTTGCTGAAAACGTCATGGATCATATCCGGGATAAAATGATTCAGTATCAGGAGGAAACTGGTGATATGTACAATCTTGAGGCAACACCTGCTGAGGGGGCAACATATAGACTTGCTAGGATTGATAAAGAACGGTATCCTGATATCCGTATGTATAATCAAGAGTTTTACAGGGGAACAACTCGTGGGGAAATAGAACCATATTATACAAACTCATCTCAGCTTCCTGTTGGGTTTACAACTGATGTATTCAAAGCCCTTGACTTGCAGGATTCATTGCAGACAAAATATACAGGTGGAACGGTGCTTCATATGTTTCTTGGAGAAACTGATCCAGATCCAATGGCGGTTAAACAGCTTGTAAGAAAGGTTGCTGAAAATTATGAGCTCCCATATTATACAATAACTCCAACGTTTAGTATCTGCCCAGAACATGATTATATTGCAGGGGAACATGAATTCTGTCCACATTGTGAAACGGAAGGAAAAACTACGGCATGTGAAGTTTATTCTCGTGTTGTAGGATATCTTAGACCTGTGAATCAGTGGAATAAGGGAAAACAAAGAGAGTTTCATGATCGAAATGTGTTTGCGCCTTTTATTGATGTACCAGAAGAATCTTCTGATCCGCAAAAGTTAGAAGAAGCAGTGATTGCGGCATGAATATTGGTGGTTTCCAGGAGACTTCTCTTCTAGATTACCCTGGAAAGATTGCAGCGATAATTTGGACAACGGGATGTAATTTTCGTTGTCCTTTTTGCTATAATCCGGATTTGGTTTTTGAAAAAACAGATAATGTATCCGTTGAACATATTCTTTCTTTTTTAGATGCTAGAAAAGGAAAAATTGATGCTCTTTCTATTTCAGGGGGAGAACCATTTCTTCAAAGAGATCTAAAAGATTTTATTTTACAGGTAAAAAACAGAGGATATCTAGTGAAGGTCGATACAAATGGCTCATTTCCAGATCGACTGAAAGAATTTTTGGATGAGGGCCTTATTGATTATCTTTCAATGGATGTGAAAGCTACAAAAAACAAATATAAGGAAATTACTGGTGTTTCAGTAGATATTGATGATATTAGTACATCAATTGGTTTAATCAAAGATTATGCAGCGGATTATGAGTTTAAAACAACGGTTATACCTAAGTTTCATCAGATGGAAGATATTGTTGAGATTGCAGGATGGTTGAAAGGATCAAAAAAATATTTCCTTCAGCAATTTAAATCAGATACTTCTATTATATCCTCAGAAACATTTTCTCGTTATTCAAAAGAAGAATTATTAAACATGTGTGAACTTGTTAAACCTTATTTTGAAAAATGTCATGTTCGAGGGGTATAGATATATGGTTGTTGAAGAGATAATTGATGAATTAGAGCAGGTAAAACAGTATCTTGATAGACATGAAGTATCTATTGTTGCAATGAAAAATGGCCAAATAATAGGGTCAGAAAACGGTAAAGGGTTAAGTTCTTTTTTAAAATTAATTGATGAGCATAAAGGGGATTTGCTTGATTGTATTATAGGAGTTAGAATACTTGGAAAAGCATTTGGGTTTCTTTGTAGATATGTAAATGCAAAAGCAGTATATGCAACAAAAGGAACAAAGAAAGCAATATCAACACTTATCGTTGGAGGTATTCAAAGTCAAGTTAGCGATATCGTAGAACCTGTTTATGTTTCAACTCATGATGAAATATGTCCTTATGAGCGATTAATGGATAAAATAAATGACCCAGTTGAGGCATATAATATGTTATGTGAAAGTTTCATATCGGCTGAGTAGGATATAAATACTAAATGATGGTTTTTGTTTTTTTGAGGATTAACTATGAAATATGAACTAGGAATTATTGGATCTGGACCTGCGGGTTATTCAGCAGGGATTTACGCGGTGCGTGCAGGGATAAAAACAGTACTTTTTGATAAGGGGAATGGTGGAGGTCTTGCAGCTGTTGCACCGGATATTGAGAATTATCCAGGTTTTCCATCAATATCAGGTTCTGAATTGATGGAAAAAATGAAAGAACATGCAAAAAAATATGCGGATATTCTTGAATATGAGGAAATTGTTAATATTGAAAAACAAGACAAGAAATTTATATTGACAAACTCTGAGAATAAAACATATCAAGTAGGTGCAGTATTAATTGCAACTGGGACTGAGCATCGAAAGCTTGATGCAAGTAGCATTAAAGAGTTTGAAGGACGTGGAATTAGTTATTGTGCCACTTGCGATGGGTTTTTTTTCAAGGATAAGACAGTTTGTGTTGTTGGAGGGGGGAATAGTGCGCTTATTGAGGCAATTTACCTTAAGCAAATTGGATGTAAAAATGTTTATCTGATTCACAGGCGTGATAAGCTCCGTGCAGAAGATGCATATGCAAAAGATGCAAAAGATGCAGGGGTACAATTCATTTTAAACAATGTAGTTGAGGGGGTAAAGGGAGATCAAATTCTTAAATCTGTAACCCTAAAGAATGTAGAAACAGGTGAAATTCAATCTATGGATACAGATGGGATTTTCATATCTATTGGTGTGATCCCTCAAAATGAACTTGCAAAAAAACTTGATATAAAACTTGATAAACAGGGGTATATAAAGGTAGATGATCAGATGCGAACATCCATGGATGGAGTGTATGCCGCAGGTGACATAACAGGTGGTCTTCGACAGGTCATAACTTCCGCATCAGAAGGTGCAATTGCTGCATTAAGCTCTACTGAGGCACTCGGAAAACAATATCCGTACTAATTGAATATTTTCTCTTTCAAAAAGAATATATCAAATGAACCACATGATGGATGCCAATGGATGATAAGCAGATTGATGTGAACGTTGTTGATCAATGGAGCATTGAAGACATTGCATCATTGTATAAAGCGGGAAATTGGTGGGAGAAAGAAGCTGATTCATCATTTATTCCATCTTTGATAAAAAATAGTTTTGCTTTTGTAGTGGCAGTAAATAAAGAGACTGATACTGCTGTTGGTATGGGTCGGGTTCTTTCTGATGGGGTGTCTGATGCATATATTCAGGATGTTGTTGTGTTGAAAGATTGGCGTGGAAATGGGGTGGGAAAGATGATAGTTAAAAAACTTATAGATCATTGTTTATCAAAAAATGTCAAATGGATTGCTCTGATCAGTGAGCCAAATCAAGAAGGTTTTTATCTTCCTCTTGGTTTTAAAGAAATGAAACATTATGTTCCAATGAAATTTGAAAATGTGATTTGATCTTATATGCTTTCTTCTGATGATTTTATACAGGTAACGCTTGAATCAAAACCGTTGTTTGATACGTATTATAAGAAGTCTCCTCCGATTCATAGTGATAATGTTTTTGCAACTATGGTTGCTTGGAGTGAATATGCTCATTATGAGTATGTTTTTTTTGATGAAGTATTGATTCTTAAAGTAACCGTTGATGGAATTGTACAATTTAGACCACCTATTGGTAAATTCAACAAAGAAACATTTGATATGTTGATAAAACTTGCAAAAAAAGAGGGTTCAGAATATCCAATTTCTTTAATTACTGAGGATGTAAAAGAATGGATTGAAAAGAATTACAATTCTATTTCATTTGTAGATCTGCCTGAATATGCAGATTATGTGTATCGATCTAAGGATCTTGCATCTCTTAAAGGATCTGATTATGGAAAAATCCGGAATCGATTAAACAAGTTTGTTAAAAATTTTGAATATGCAGCAGAAACAATCTCGGAGGATAATATTTCTGAGGTGAAACGGTTTCTCAAAAGATGGTGCATTTGGAGAGAATGTGAAGATGATCCTTTATTAAGCTATGAAAAAAAGGCAGTTATTTTCTCAATGGATCATTTCTTAGAATTAGGTTTATCTGGTGTTGCAATACGCGTGAATGATAATATTGAAGCAGTATCTATTTTTGAACAGATGAACCCTAATACAGTAGTTGTTCATTTTGAGAAGGGATCTCCCTATTATGATGGTATCTATAAGGTTGTAAATATGGAGACAGCGCGCGTTGTTGAAGGGGATATTTCATTTATCAATAGGGAATCAGATATGGGAAACCCTGGTTTACGAAAAGCAAAGAAATCATACCGGCCAGATCATATGATTAATGTGTATAAGTTAGATATACTGGAGTAAATGTTATATTGGTTTGAAAAAAAAATTAAAAAAAAGAGATGCGATGGAGATCCATGTTTGATTCAACATCCATCACTTGGTGTCATATCATAGACATCAAATGCTTCTCCAAGAGATGTCAGAGTACGAAATGTGAACTGACCATATACTAATAACTGTCCAATAAACTCAAGGATGCTTTCAGATTGTCTTAAATAACCTTGCTTAATAAAATGTAGTATGTAAGATGGAAATAAAAATCCTAAAAATAGATAATAATAATCCATGAGATCATCTAATCCACCTTCAAGTGGTCCATCTGGGTCGTTCATATTTATTCCATTAATGGTAATTTCTTTTTGTTGTTTTTGTAGTTGTTGTATTCGTTCAAGAATAGCGTCTTTTAATTCGTCTTCATTAAGATTAGGATTATTAATCGGTAATTTGCTATCTGTGGTTCTGTATTCAACAGCACCAATATTTGGTATCATCCGCATTAAAAAAACAGTAAATATGCTTACAATAATGGTAACTTTTTCCCAAATTTTGACAAAAAATGACTTTTTTGTTTTTACTGGCCTTAATTAAATATTGCTAAAATTCCATGCCCTATGAAATGAGATACAATGATAACAATGCAAGTAAGGACTAGATGTTCAATAATTACTTTTTTAGCAGAAATTTCATTTAATCTGGCTAGAAAAAGACTGTTTGCAAAAATAATATATAACCCAATCAAAATGCTAATAAGAACCGCTTTTTGGAGGGGAAATATAAGAATAGGAATAATAAATATGGATGAAAAAATGAGTTTGTAGAAAAATGTAGAAGATGTCGCTTCCCATATATGATTCGTATTGCATTTGTCTTGTGATTCCACGGCTAGATGTATCCCCATTGAATCAGATAATGCATCAACTACTGCAATGGTTAATATTCCCCCTATAACGACAAATTTAGACTGAGTACTTGAGTTCAGACCTACCATAAGACCTAGGGTGGTAATAACCCCTGATGTTAATCCAAAGTTAAATCCAACTCTTTTTGACCATTTCATTTAATAGTACTAGTGTCTTTTTCATTAATATATTTTTATATTTAAATAAAACATTTTATTGAAATTTATTAAATATGAACAATAGGAGATGGGGGAATGTGTTAATAATTCCCTTTTTTTCAATAAAGATTATGCAAATTCATCAAGAGCTTTTTTTACTTCAACAATATGTGCCATTGCTGGACCGCCACCCATTAACATTGCAACTGTTGCTGCTTCAAAGATTTCATCTCGATTAGCACCTGCATCAAGAGCTTTTTTCACATGAAGAGCAATACAGTATCCGCATCTGGCAGTGATAGAGGTTCCAACAGCAATTAGCTCTTTTGTTTTTGTATCAAGGACTCCTCCTTTGAGAACTTCTCCCATAAATGCGTTAAAATGTCTCAGGCTTTCTGGTTGATGTTTTGAAAGATCGCCCATCATTTCCATAACCTCATCAATAGATTGTTTCATTTTACTCATAATTCATTTTCACCTTATCCTCACGTATCTAAAACTGAATAAAAACTTTATGTATCCAGAGTCTTTACATTTGAGATCTGTTTATTTAAAAGTAATTTGATAAGCATATTTGCTGCTTTTTCAACAGGTTCTCTTATTTTTCCCACCATACATTCTGGTTGAATACCTATCAAAATTATTTCTTGTATATATTGTTGTAGATACTTGATATAAACAGATAATGGTATTCCATGAGTGCTAACATGCATAATCCCAATGTTTTCTGGTGGAATGATTCTTATTTCACCTGGTTTAAGTTGCATATCAACTGCATCAATGATGATAAGGATTTCTGGGTTCTTTTCTTTAATAACGCCAGTATAATTCTCAGGGGCAATACCTACATTAAGAACATCAAAATCGGAGGATAATTTATTTTTTAGATTCTCTGCAATAAATGGTCCTACTGCATCATCTCCTCCTTCGTCATTTCCTATACAAACAATGAGATATTTCATAAAGAATCACCTTTTTTTGTATAATATATTTTTTGTCCCCATAAGATATACCAAGAAATTGCGGTTCCTGCTGTTGCAATAGCACTAAGATTCATATGTAGGGTGAAAAAGATATAGCACATGATTGTTAGAAGAATCGATGTTGAACTATATGTTAATATAGACTGTCCTTTCACTTCTTTTATTTTAAAATTTTGTAAAATCGCAGGAATTAATGTAAGGACAAATGCAAAATTGATAATGCTGAGAGCTGGATCCTGCCACATAATAATGGGGATGAGGCATAGAATATAAATAAATCTTCTCTATCGCAGTATTTAAAATCATAGAAATATTGGTGTATGATAGAAATGACAGATAAAATCACTCTTGCACATGGTGCTGGCGGAGAACAAATGGATTCATTCATTAAAAAAATTATACTGAAACATCTTTCTCAAAACATAAAAAATGTTGAAATACCATTATCTATGCTTGATGATAGTTCAGTTATTGATGATATTGTATTTTCAACGGATTCCCATACGGTTCAGCCTCTATTTTTTCCAGGTGGTGATATTGGTTCACTTTCTGTTGCTGGAACCATAAACGATATATCCGTGATGGGGGCAAAACCTATTGCTCTTTCGTCAGGATTCATCATTGAAGAAGGATTTTCATTTGACCTTATTGATAAGATCGTAAAAAGCATGGCAACAAGCGCAAAACAAGCAAAAGTCCCTATTATAACAGGAGATACAAAGGTTGTAGAGCATGGGGCTATCCAAGAATTAATGATGAATACTAGCGGCATTGGGAAAAGAACAAAGGTTCTAGATGAAAACATTAAAACAGTAAAACGGTATCGGACGTTTTCCCAACGATGGCTACTTGATTCAAATCTTCAACCTGGTGATGCAATTATTCTTTCTGGAACAATTGGCGATCATGGTATTGCATTAATGTCATATCGAGAAGGATATGGTTTTGAAACAAAGGTAAAATCTGATGTTGCTCCATTAAATCATCTTATTGAATCGACATTAAAGGTTGGGGGTGTTGTTGCTGCAAAAGATCCAACAAGAGGGGGTCTTGCTAACACTGTCAATGAGTTTTCTGAAAAATCTAATTATCAAATTATACTGGAAGAGGAAAAAATTCCAATTTCAAAAGGGGTTCATGCAGCATGTGATATGCTTGGTCTTGACCCGTTTCATATTGGAAATGAAGGTAAAGTTGTTTTAGGTGTTGTGAAAGAAAAAGCTGAGGAAATCCTTGCAGAAATGAAAAAACACCCCCTTGGGAAGAAAGCATCAATAATTGGAACCGTAGGTGATAAAAAAGGTTATGTTGTAATGCAAACAAAAATTGGGGGAAGATGCATTATCTCTAAACCTATTGGAGATCCAATTCCCAGGATATGTTAAAAAAAATATAATTGTTTTTTCCCCATAACCTTTTAATACTTTTTTGAATTACCAAGAACTGTAATATTATTAATAAGATTGTACAGGAGTAATCAACTTATGGCAAAAGGTCTTACAAAAGCGTTTAAGAAAGCATTATGGGTGTATCATTGTAATAGTGGTTCTTGCAATGGTTGTGATATTGAAATTATTGCTGCACTTTGCCCGCGTTATGATGCAGAACGGTTTGGAATTAAATTAGTAGGATCTCCCCGTCATGCAGATGTTTTGCTAATAACTGGTCCTGTAACCCGGCAGCTGGTGGAAAAAGTGAAAAGAGCATATGAACAAATGCCAGATCCAAAAGCAGTATTGTGTGTTGGAAACTGTGGAAATACAGGTGATGTTTTTTATGAGGCATATAACTTGGTTGGACCAATTGATAATGTGTTGCCTGTTGATGTTCATGTGATCGGATGTCCACCTCGACCTGAGAATATAATATATGGTGTTGTAAAAGCATGGACAAAGCTTGAAACATTGGAGGCGAAATAATGACTGCTCTTAAGATTTTAACACCTGATGAAATTGTACAATCATATAAGGGTGAATTTAAAAATAATATTCTTGATGCACGTGTGGAAAAATATGTCAATGGTTTAAAGAAAAACGAGTTTTTCCATATTTGGATAAGGATTGAAAGATCTGCATATAAAGATGTTGTGAAACATCTTTTTACCTTTGAAAAGTATCCTCATTTTGCGGTTTCATCTGGCTATGATTTAGGTGATACTGTTGAACTTGTACATCATTTTTCATTATATTGTGGGGCAAAATCAAGAGATATTTCAGTAAGTTTTACTGTTTCATTACCTAAAAATGATCTTACTATCGATACTATTACAGATCTTATCCCTGGGGCTCTTATTTCTGAGCAGGAAAAGCAAGAGATGCTTGGGATAAAAGTTATTGGCATTCCAAAAGATGATCGAGTGTTCATATCTGAGGATTTTCCAGAGTGTACATATCCTTGGAGACGTGATGAAACTGGTCCTGATAAAATGGTGCGAAATTTACATGACGAGGTGAAAGAATGAGCAAGGGAAAAACAAAAACTAGTTATCAAATTCCAATTGGTCCGATTCATCCGGCATTAAAAGAACCTGTACAATTTAATTTTGAGATAGAAGGAGAAAAAATTGTTGATGTTGATATTAAACTGGGTCAGGTACACCGATCAATTGAATGGGCTGCTACAAAGAGAAATCCTGTTCAAGTCTTGTATCTTGCCGAAAGGATATGTGGAATTTGTTCATATTGTCATCCAATGGCTTTTACCCTTGCAACAGAACGTGTTGCAAAAATAGAAGTTCCTGAGAGAGCTCAGTATCTTCGAATTATCCATCAAGAACTTGAACGCATTTGTTCCCATGTTTTATGGGCGGGTGTTGCAGCTCATGAAATTGGATTTGATACAGTACTGTTTTTAACATGGCAAATTAGAGAGACTGCATTGGATTTGACCGAATATCTCTGTGGAAATCGTATTACAAAAGGGATAACAATGATTGGAGGGGTGAGAAGAGATATCACTTCTGATATGCTTCCATATATCAATGAAAAATTAAATCTTATAAAAGGAAGTTGGGAAAAATTACGAAAAATCTTTCTTGAGGATAAAACATTTCAATTAAGAAGTCAGGGTTGTGGAGTTTTAACAAAAGAAGATGCATTGAAATTATGTGCAGTTGGCCCATTGGCAAGAGCATCTGGTGTGAAAAAAGATGTACGGATTGATCAGCCATATTTTTCGTTTGGTGATTTTGATATTGAATATATGACTCCAGATATTGTAACTGGGGAAGTAAATGGGGATGTATATGATAGAATAATTGTTCGTCTTCTTGAGGTGAAACAATCTGTTGAACTTATCGGGGAAAGCATTGATCGTATGCCTGAGGGTGAAATTGTTTCTGAACCAAAACTTGTAAAACTTCTAAATCAACTGAAAAAAATTGAAGGAGAGGGAATTGGTCGTATGGAGGCACCAAGGGGTGAAGTATTTCATTATGTAAAATACATGAATGCAGAATCGCCATATTCTTGGAAAGTACGTGCTCCAACGTATTCAAATGTTCTTCCTTGGATTCCTATGTTTATGGGGGAACAAATAGCAGATATCCCTATTGTTGCAGCATCAACTGATCCTTGCATGAGCTGTACTAATCGGGTTGGTATTGTAAAGAATGGACGACAATCATATATGACAAGTGAGCAGCTTCATCATTTGAGTGTTAAAAAAACAAAGGAGTTGATGAAATGAAATTTACAATGCTCCCACGAACCTTTGCTCAGATGTTTAAAAAACCATTTACAAATAAATTCCCTGCAAAATATGCGCCAGCGTCAGTAACAGGTTTTTTAAAGGCAGTTGGAGAAGGAAAAGCAAAGATGATTCCTCCTGTTGAAACTCCTCCTAATTTCCGTGGTAAAATACAATATGATAAAGAATCCTGTATTGGCTGTAAACTCTGTATTAAAGTATGTCCAACAGGTGCTATTGAGTTTAAACCAGAGGATAAGAAAATCAAGATATATTTAGCTAGATGTTGCTTCTGTTCACAATGTAATGATATATGTCCAAAGGATTCCCTTAGCATGAGTAATGAATTCCTTCTAGCGGATACGGATAAATATTCAAAAGACCTCATTGTTGAATAAAAAAGAAAAAATATGCTTGAATTTTATAGTTTTCAATTAATGGATGGGATAAAACTTACTTTGAAATAATTATTACAAGAAAACCTATTAATGTCCTATCATTACTTATTATAAAAGTTAACTTTGAAGAATGTGATGGGTGGTTAAAATGAAACCAGAAATAATTTTAAAAACAGTGAAGTGTCCTCAATGTAACAATATCATTGAAATCAAAGGATCACCTGGTAAAAAAAGCATTTTAACATGTTCTAAGTGCGGGGTTAAAGGATCGTTTACATTTCCAAAAAGTGATGATAAACAATCAAAAAAGACCCATATGTCTGACTATAATGTTATTGAAGTAAAAAACCTTACAAAAAAATATAAGGATGTTGTGGCTGTAAATAATATTTCATTTAATGTGAAGAAAGGAGAGATATTTGGGTTCCTTGGACCAAATGGTGCAGGGAAAACAACAACCATTAGAACGCTACTAGGTTTTTTAAAACCAAACAATGGCGAAGCATATATTTTTGGTAAAAACATCAAAGAAAATATTGTCGAAATTAGGAAAAATGTTGGATACATACCTGGTGAACTAGCATTATATGAGCATTTAACAGGCAGGCAATTCCTACAATTTTTTAGCAATATACGAAATACGGACCTTTCATTATTAAATGATTTATTTGAGATTTTTGAGTTGCCTCTTGATCGGAAAATAAAAGGGTATTCCAAAGGTATGAAACAGAAAATTGGAATTGTTCAAGCATTTATGGATGATCCTGAAATGGTAATTATGGATGAACCAACATCTGGTTTGGATCCATTGCTTCAACAGAAATTTTATGAGTTTCTTAAAAAGGAAAAACAAAAAGGTCGGACAATGTTTTTTTCATCTCATATCCTCAGTGAAGTAGATAGGATTTGCGATAGGGTCGCAATAATTCGAAATGGAAAGATTGTTGCTCTTGAAAATATTGAAACATTGAAAAAGAAGACAGGGAAGAAAATTCGATTGAGAATTAAAGAAGATACCACAGACATTATTTCATTACCTCAGGCCAGCCTTATTGATGGATGGATTGAGATTTCAGTACAAAACAATATTGATGAGTGGATCAAGAGGATGGGGAAATACACAATTTTGGATTTAGAGATACAAGAATTTAATTTAGAAGATTATTTCATGCGTTATTATGCATCAGAAGGGGGAGCATAGAATGAATTTGAATTTCAAGCAGATTCTAAGGTTTCAAATAGCGATTCAGACGATGAAAGATTACTGGAAATCAACAATAATTCTTACACTCTTGTTTTGTGGTATGGCTGTAATGTATGCTGGAATGTTTCCTTCGTTTAAGGATATGATGGTTGAAATGGGCCAATCAAGTGCTTTTGATTCATTTGCATTTATCCCGGGATATGAAGATATGGCAACATATGTTGGTTTTCTCAATATTGAAATGTATCAAATCTTTTGGACTCTTATCCTTGGGATCGTCATTGGTTTTATTGCAGCATCTATAATTGCAAAAGAAATCGAATCAAAAACAATTGATGTTCTTATGTCAAATCCTGTTTCTCGTACACAAATTATTATTGAAAAATTCATTGGTTTAATTCCTATGTTATTGATCATTAATTTTACTACAATGTTTGTAATTATGGGTGTAACAATTGGAATTGGGGAGGAACTTAATTTTTTTAATTTGTTCTTAACTCATCTTATATCAGTTCCATATTTTCTTTCTATTATTAGTATTGGAATCTTGATTTCAACACTTATATATGAAAAAATGAGGGCAAGTATTGTAACAATGGCAATTGTTGTTTCTATGTTTATTTTTGATTCAATCGCAGAATTATCATCTGATTTTGAATTTCTTGGTAATTTATCATTGAAACATTATTTCAAACCTTATAAAGCTTTGAAATTTGGTGAAATCGATGGATTTGGAACTAGTGTATTGATACTGGTTTGTTGTATCATGTTGTTTGTATCAATCTGGTATTTTAACCATAAAGATATTACAGTTTAAACCTTAAAGATAATTGATGGTTGATATGTGTAATAATAATTCAGATTTAACTTAACAACTTTTGTATATTGTTTAATAATACATATATTTCAATGATAATGCAAAAAAACATAGTAAAAACTAGATATATGATATATATTACATATTATTGGAGAAATATATGAAAAAAATGATTGTTATACAAATATGTATTATGTTGATTATTACAACAATAATTCCAATAACTGGAATTGTTACTGCGGGTTCAGAAGAATATCCTGAAATTATTGATGAAACAGATTCAAATGTTGTAAATTATTTAGATATAATTTCAGCATGGTTTTTTGAGAATGAAGAAGAACCTAATTACTTATATATGGCTCTTAAAATAAAAAAAATCAACCCATATCGCCCTAAACAACATTTAACAGTTCATTGGGAATACAATGGAATTCCATGTGTATCTGGGATGCATATTGGTTATGGTAATCCCTGGTTTGATTTTACTGCAGGGTATGGGTCATGGATTATGGTTCAAAGAGCATTATCAAGAAATTACCGGGGAATATGATGAAGAAACTGGGATTGTTATATGTAAAATACCTAAAAACATCATTAATGATCCGCAGAAGGGTGATGTATTGGAAAATACCTATGCATCAGCATTTGAACGTTTTGGCTTTATTGGAAGAATGGGTTTTTCACGGCCAATATTGCGAAGTATTTTGTTATTAATTTCTGGTAAAAATGTTGTAGATTTTGCACCAGAACCATCAAATTATGGAAGAGATTATGTGATTCAATATTAAAAGAGGTGAAAAATAATGAGAAATAAATTGATTTGTATCTTTTTTTGATGTTAATCAGCGGTCTGAAGTTTTCTCCTTATGGTCAAGAATTTTATTATTCCAATACAATTTTAATTACTCCGAGGAAAAATTCTTGAACTTCAGACCGCTGACTACTATCCTTTTTTTGTATAATATTGTTAATGATGATGTTTTCGTCAATAGTACCAGCAGGTGATGAGAACGATCCTGAAATAAAGGATAACTTTGATGATCAATTTGGAGCATTAATCTAATATCCTACAAGAATAAGGACACACATTGCACTGTTAATGTTACAGATAAATTCATTTGATTTTATTAATATTGATTCTGCATGGTTTCATGAAAATGAATTTGAATCAAACTATCTTTATACAACTGTAAAACTTAAAGATTTAGAACCAACTTCCCAACGTGGAATTTATTCAATACATTGGACATTCAATGGAGTTTCATATGCTTCGTGGAACCATCTTCATAATGATGGAGAAAATAGTTTAGGTCATGTAGGATTAGATAAACCGTTTACAAATAAATTCAATGATGCTGAAGTGTCCTATGATTTCAATAGAAACATTGTAGAATTTAAAATAGATAAGGGACATATTGGAAATCTAAAACCTGGCGATATCTTAACTTATACTTATGCATGGATCGCGTTAACTGAAAATATCGACAGTTTTTTAAGAAAAATTCAACTAATCCATGTCAATGAGGTAGAAAGTAGACACTAGGAGAAAACTAAATTTTTAAAGAAAAAAAACATACCCTCTCCTGAAATTCAAAAGAATTTTCTAAGATTTTTTCGTTATTTTTTCTGGAACTTCCGTTTTAGCGATGGAGAACTTGTGAAAGATTGCGCCCCGTTCATAGAAAATAATGCTGAATATGGAAGAGATTATATGATAAAATATTAAAAATGAGATTAATACTAATAAATCATAATTATTGACCAGATATGAATGGATATCTACCCATTCATTATATCTTTTCACTTATTTTAATATTGGATTGTTCCTAGTTAGTTTGTCAGATAAAATTGGACTATCGGATAGTTTTTCCCATTTTTTACTTAGGCATTCTGGACACCCAAAAAATGTAACATCTAGACCATCACTGTATTCCATTGGGATTAGAAAATTAGATCCACACTTCATGCAGTAATTTAAAGTGATCATTTTATTTTCACTTCCTCCATACATCTATTTTAGCTCTACTATTATAAGTATCTTCCCTTAAAACAAACATTTCAGAGTGATTATAACTTTTCATGTATGATAGTATGAGATTGTATTCATTTTTAGGGTAAAATCTAAATTCAAAAAATCCATCTGGTTTTTTTAACTATCAAGACATCACGGTTTAATCATAAAATAAAAAAAAGGTTGATTTTTCATGTTCAATACTCCGCTTCTTCTATTTGATCTTGATGGAGTTCTTCTCGATTCAGAATCTGATGTTTCCTGGCTTGAAAGATCCATTCAAAAAACACTTACTCATTTTCATATACTCCTTACAGATGAAAATATGAGTCATCTTCATTTTGAAAATGTCGAAAAATTCAGAGAAATCAGTAAGAATCTTGGCATTGATCAAGAAGTATTATGGCCAATACGAAACAAGTATTACATAGATGAGAAACTCTATGCGATGAAACAAAGGATCATACAGCCTTTTCAAGATGTACCATTGTTATATCAATTAAAAGATAATTTTATCTTTGGAATAATAAGCAATTCACCTCAGATTATTGTTGATTTTTTCGTATCAGAGTTTGGTTACTCGGATCTGTTTTCTATAAATATTGGAAGAGGAAATACCATTTGGGATATTGAACACCTTAAACCCGATCTTTTCCTCTTTACAAAAATAAAGAAACAAATTGATACAATAGAATGTATATATGTTGGAGACCGCGAAAGCGATAGGGAGTTTGCAAAAAGGGCAAATATGAAATATTGTCATTTGAATAGAGAAGTGAAAGAACATGATAGTTTTTCAAATTTTTCAGAGTTAGTTATATTTCTTATTCACTTATGAAGAATTTGTTTTACATTTATCATTGTTAAAATCATTCCTCGATGTGTCCTTTTTTGCTCCATATTTTTTTAGGAGATATTTAAGATACTCTTTTTCTTGATCTGGTCCTGGGTTAATCATATGAAAAAACCCTCCCATATATTATATGCTATACTTTCTAATTTTTTGTATATAAATGTTGCCTGTTATTTTATCAAAAAATATCTATTGCGCCCAACAAGGGTTGTAATCCTTTAATAACAGTTATACACGTTCCAATGCCTGTTCTCCTTCCTTTGTAAACCTCATCCCCAAT
>NJDG01000037.1 GCA_002254885.1 Thermoplasmatales archaeon ex4572_165 | reverse complement strand
CCTCGATTAATTGTGTAATTCCATGAATCGTCTGAACCTATAGTCCCTTTCACAAGTTCTTTATTATCGATAGTTAAAAGAACCGTTTCTTCTGATCCATAGAATCTTTTTAAGGGATATCGTTGACGAATCTCTTTTATCAATGTTCCATCTTTATAGATAAAAACACCAGATAGAACAGTTCCAAATCGACCTATATGAATAACATTAACAAGAGAGACAATGCTATATCCATTGTCAAACACAGCATCGTAATACCAGGTTTCAACATGACTGAAAAATCCTTTACGATGCCTTGAATCATCTTTAAATTCAATATCTTTTGGTGTGAATATCTTTCTTGTTATGTTTTTCATAAAGTAATACATACTGAAAATAGACAAGTATCTCATAATAGTTTCGAATTATTAAATGTTAATTTGCTTAGTGTTTCATATAAACATCATCTTTTGTTACATATTTAGATAAAAGTTATATTTATCGACTAAGTATTAATAATATTTATAAGGAGGCGTGTCATATTTATTAAATATGTATGATGTTGTTGTAGTAGGGGGAAATCTTGCAGGGACATCAGCAGCAATAAGTGCAACAGAAAAAGGAGCAAAAGTTGCATTAATTGAAAAAAATAATGTTCCGCATTACCCGCCACATTGTGGGGAAGGAATGGATAATATTACTGCATCATTTATCAATTTTAATCAAATACCTTGTAAAACAAACACGATAAACGAATTGATAATCAACCTCGCAAATAAAGAATATACTATAAAATTTAAAAATAAAGTTCTTATCACATTTGATAGATATCATCTAGAAAAAGAACTAATAAGAAAAACAAAACAACAAGGAACAGATCTTTTTTTAGGAAACACAGTAAAGACATATAATCCACCTCACACGATCATTCTTGAAGATGGTACCAAAATTGAAGGAAAGATAATTATCGATGCAAGCGGCATAAACTGTGTTATTGGAAAAAAAATAGGATTAAAACCAAAGATTAAACCCATGGATATAGGTGTCTGCATTCAAAGTAGAGTAAAAACAAATATCAATCCAAACAAAATGAAAGCTTGGTTTCACAAACCTTATGCAGACTATGGATATGGTTGGGTATTTCCAATAGATAAAAACCATGCAAACATAGGTTTAGGGATGCCTGGTGGACAACACATTGATATGAAAAAACGTCTTAAAGAATATATTCAACATGAAATTCATTCAGATTATAAGATTCTTTATAACTTTTATTCATGTGTTCCATTAGCAGAACCAATTAATAGAATTGTAAAAGATAATATCCTTGTTACAGGTGATGCAGCAAGACTTGCAAATTCATTTTTAGGAAGTGGAATTGCAAATGCGATTTTTTCAGGATGTCTAGCAGGCTGTATCAGTACAGATTTTATAAAGAAAAAAATCAAAAATCTTGAGTTATATCAAGAGATTCTAAGACCTAAAATCAATAGATTAACAAAAGTATATCAGAAAAGAAATAAGAGATTTAGCGATAAAAATTTTATTAATGCATATGCAAGAACATTCTCCATTTTATCATTTGGAAATAAACTTTTTCCAAATTTTTTTCATAAAAAAATAAAAAATGCTCTAGGAGAAGACGTTGATATCATCAGAAAATACAAAAAAACATCAACTTTGTTTTAAACACCTCTTTTTTTGACATAACTGTTAATAACCCAAATATCTTCTCAGAGAAATATGAAAAGAGATGAGATTCAAATTGAAAAACTTTTAAACACTATTGCAAGTAAACTTAATCTCTTAAATAAGACAATTGCAACCGCAGAATCATGTACCGGGGGTCTAGTTGGCCATACATTTACAAATATCTCAGGGAGCTCAACATTTTTTGATAGAGGAATTATATCATATTCAAATAATGCAAAAATGCAACTTCTGGATGTAGCAAAAAAAGATATTGAAACATATGGTGCGGTAAGTGGTAAGGTGGCAGAAGAGATGGCAGATGGCATAAGAAAAAATGCAGAAGTTGATATTGGTTTATCAACAACGGGAGTTGCCGGACCAACCGGGGGGACAAAAGAAAAACCTGTAGGACTTGTTTATATTGCACTTTCATCAAAGAATGAAACTATCGTCAAAGAATTCAAATTTGAAGGTTCACGACTTGAAAACAAACAAAACACACTCTATGAAGTAATATTGTTACTTCATGATTATCTTAATACAGCTTAATGGAGATAGATATGATAGAAATTGATGGCTCATATGGTGAAGGAGGTGGTCAGATCCTTCGAAGCTCAATTGCACTATCGGTTCTCACTAAAAAACCAATAACTGTTAATAATATCCGTGCGAATCGACCAAAACCAGGGATTAAACCACAACATCATGCGGTTTTATCAATTTTAAAAACATTGTCTAATGCAGAGGCTAGTGGATTAGAAGTGGGGTCATCTAAAATTGAGTTTTTCCCAAAAAACATCAATGGGGGAAAATTTCGTTTTGATGTTGGAACTGCGGGAAGTATTGTTCTTATTTATCAAGCACTTTTATTTGCATCGTTAAAAATAAAAAAACCGATTTCTATTGAGCTAACTGGTGGTACAGATGTAAAATGGGCTCCATCTTGGGATTATTTTGTAAACGTTTTTATGCCGTTTCTAAAAAAAATTGATATTGATGCCACGGTTGTTTTACAGAAACGAGGATATTATCCAAAAGGTGGAGGCAATGCAACTATCCATATGCAGCCTGTTGAAACAGTTACGCCCGTCCAGTTGGATCAATTAGAGATACAAGATAAAATATCTGGAAAAATTCATTTCAATGCACTGCCAGATCATGTGGCAAAAAGGATGAAACAAACTGTTTACAAAAAATGTTTTGAAAAAAGTATAAGAGTTGATATTTCCCAAAAACAAAGTGAAACATCTTCACCAGGAATTGTTATGACTCTTTGGGTGGATGATAAAGAAATTTATATTGGTTGTGTAGGTCTTGGAGAAAAAGGGATAGCTGCTGAGCACATTGGAAATCAATGTAGCATGAATCTAATCAAGATGATGGAGACAGGAGCAACAATTGATACATTCTTATTTGACCAAATTCTTGGTTTTCTAGCCTGTGCAAAGGGAACATCAACTTTTTTTATTCCAGAACTTAGTGACCATGCGAAAACAAATATGTGGTTAATCCAACAATTTTTCCCAGGAAAAAATATTTTTAACACATGTTTTAATAAAAAAAATACTAAAGTAATCATTCATGGTCAAGATATCTATTCTTTTAAGGAGTAATTTACGATAAATGCCGAATAAATAAAGGACAAATATATTAATATGTAGGCTGATACAAAATCAACAGGGGGAGAAGAAAAGAAAAAATGAAAATTTTTTCAATTCATTATAAATTCACATTCCCCCTCTTCTTCCTAATTTATTTATGATTGATCTAAAACCCTTATTTTTTTACGGATGAACCGAATGGAGAAAAGCACGATAAGTAACGCAGCACCAAGACCGGTCAATGCTCCAATATCATCCCAGGAAACAAGGAAATTATATGCTGCATGCATCAACATTGCAGCAGCAAAGTAGGGAAGAACACGAAATATTGATTTTTTTGAAAGCAACGCTTTTCCATATCCATATCCAGTTAACGCAGTTGCAGAAGCATGAAGAAGACATCCTCCAATGCTTCGTATGGACATTAAAACAAAAAAATAAAGAAGACCTTCTGATAGAAAAGTAAATCCATACAGAAGATTTTCAGTTGCAGAAAACCCAAGACCCGCTACTGCCCCATAAATCAATCCATCTTCAAATTCATTAAGTTCTCTATAAACAGTTTTTGTTTTTAATGCAAGAGGCTTAACGAGTTCTTCTGCAAATGGTGCTATCATAAGAACTGCAAAAATATGAAAAAGAGGCGGATAACCTTGAATAAATGAAAGTGATAAAGACATATCAAGGAATATTTCAAGAATGATAGCTGCAATAATTGCAATAGATGCACCCCAAAGAAAACAAACTGCTATTGCTTTCCATCGTTCTCGATTTTGGCGTTCTGTGTTTCTTATCCATATTGAATAGATGATTGGTGGAAGAAATGATGTGACGAGGAGAATGATAAGATGGGTTCTTGATAACACGATTATTCCAAAAATAAGATGGGTATTTAATTGTATGTAAAATAGTAATTTTTAGCAACATAATTTACTATGATGATCATTCTTCAATAAAATATTAAAAATACAAGTTTGATATAGTTTTGATTTATCTATGAAAATTGTACATATTTCAGACATTCATTGTAATCTTGGATCAGATTATGATGACTCTATGTTTAAGAAAGGATTGAACTTAGTAAATAATGAAAAAGATGTTGATTTTGTATTTATCAGCGGAGACCTTACAACAAATGGGTTGTTAACTGAATATGAAATGGCTCGAGATCGAGTGGATAAAATAGATCATCGTTGCATTATTGTACCAGGTAATCATGATGAACGGAATCTAGGATATCATCTTTTTCCAGAGTTTTTTGGGATTCCAAGTTTTACCTATTCAATTGATAAAGTAAGTTTTGTAGGTCTTGCATCAAGTGAACCTGATAAAAATGAGGGTCATTTAGGTCGTGCACGTCATACATTTATTGAAACAGGGGTAAAAAAAGGAAAATCTTTGACTATTGTTGGTTTTCATCATCATTTAATCCCTGTACCAAACTCTGGAAGAGAGACAAATATTATTGAGGATGCAGGAGAAACATTGGATATTCTCCTTAAACATAAAGTTCCTTTGGTATTAATGGGCCATCGTCATGTCCCTTATGGCGTTAGATTACATGAGACATTGCTTGTGAATGCGGGTACGTTTTCTTGTACAAGAACTCGTGCACATTTTGGACATACTTTCAATATCATTGAAATTGATGATACAAACATTTCAATATCAGTTATTAATATTGAATCCGAAAAAAAACGATTAATGATTGAGACAGACAAATTTCGTATGAATTATGAGATTAAAAAGCGAAACTTAATTATCCTTTAATTTTATCTAAGGTGGGAGAATGAAGAAAATGAAAGTAGTTATTCTTGCAGCAGGTGAAGGAATCAGACTTAGACCATTTACAGAGATGAAACCAAAAGTGATGCTACCTGTTGGAAATAAACCAATCTTGCATCATGTGATTGATGCATTAACAAAAACAACAATAGATGAAATAATCATCGTTATCGGATATAAAAAAAACAAAATATTGCATTATTTTAAGGATTATCCCAAATTACCAATTCGTTTTATTGAACAAAATAAACAGCTTGGTACCGCTCATGCACTTCTTCAAGCAAAAAATGAAATAGATGATGATTTTATTGTTGTTTTTGGCGATAATCTAATTGATGGGCAATCTTTACAAGAGATCATTGATTTGGAGAATTCAAATGGAATTTTAATTACCAGTAATGAATATCCATCAAATTATGGTGTTGTTGAAATAAATAATGATCAACTTACAAATATAACTGAAAAACCAGATAAACAAGATCATCGATTTATCGCAACAGGGATTTATAAATTCGACAAGAGTATCTTTTATCATATACAACAAACAATTGATAATGGGCAGTTTGGAATGTCTGCGGTTATACAATCATTATTAAACAATAATATCTCAGTGGGAACAAAGAAAACAGATAAATGGAAAGATGTTGCTTATCCTTGGAACCTTTTATCTTTAAATGAATCATATGCATCTTCAATTTCTGGGAAAATTGGAGGAATCATTGAAAAACAAGTTCAGATGAAAGGACCAATTATTATTGGTAAAAACACCAGGATTTCATCAGGTACATATCTTGTGGGGCCCTTAATTATTGGAGATGACTGTGAGATAGGACCAAATAGTTGTATCTTTCCATCAACAGTTATTGGCAATAATTGTGTGGTTCAACCGTTTACATCAATTCGAAATAGCATTATTATGGATGATAGTAGAATCGGTGCTCAATCATATATTGCAAGGTCTATCATAGCGGAAAGAGTAACGATTGGACATCATGTAACACTGTCGGAAGACAATGCGATGGTTTATATTAATGATGAAATAAAAATGGTTCATGATATTGGAGTGATGATTGGAGAGGATACGATTATTGGAAATCAGGTGTCTGTTGATCCTGGCGTTATAATAGGTAAAAATTGTCATATTGAATCATTACAACATATCTCAAAAAATATTTTAAGTAAAGCTCATGTGATGTAAGATGTGTGGAATAATAGGATATGTAGGATTTCGCAATGCACGAACTGTTTCAATTGACTGTTTGAAACGCCTTGAATATAGAGGTTATGATTCAGCAGGTATCGGAATTTTCAATGAGAAAATTCAGGTTTTCAAGGAAGTAGGATATATCTCCAATTTAGAAAAACATATTCCACATATTAAAGGATGTATTGCGCTTGCACAAACCCGTTGGGCAACACATGGAAAAGTGACAAAAATTAATGCACATCCTCATGTTAGTAATAACGAAAAAATTACAATTGTTCACAATGGAATTATTGAGAATTTCAAAGAATTAAAACAAGAGCTCATTTCAAAAGGATATGAATTCAAATCTGAGACTGATTCAGAGGTATTTGCACATCTCATCCAAGATTGCTATAAAGATAATATAAAACAAGCAGTCTACGATGCAGTACAACAAGTGAAAGGATATTATGCTCTAGTTGTATTATGTGCAGATGAACCTGATGTGTTAATTGGCGCACGAAAAGATAGTCCTCTTGTTATTGGAGTGGGAGATAATGAAAATTTTCTTGCATCAGATATACCTGCTTTTTTGAAGTATACAAATCGAGTAATCTATCTAAATGATGGAGAAATCTGTAGATTAACAAGTAAAAGTATTGAGATTTTTGGAAACGATAATCAACCATTGAAGAGAGAACAGGAATTAATTTCATGGGATGTATCTGGTGCAGAAAAAACAGGTTTCCCTCATTTCATGTTGAAAGAAATATATGAACAGACCGATACAGTTCATCAAGTTATACGGGGAAGAATATCAGAGATTCAAAGAGAAGTAATGTTTCCTGAATCAATTGAATCGATTATCAAAAATGGATCAAATGACATTCATATCGTTGCCTGTGGTACATCATATTATGCAGGACTTGCAGGGAAATATCTTATTGAACAACTAACTGGAAAACCTGTTTTTGTACATTTAGCATCAGAATATCGTTATTATGGTAACTATAATAAGAATAGCCTAATAATTGGTGTCACCCAATCTGGAGAGACACTTGATACCATTGCAGCTTTAAAAAAAGCCAAACATCATGGATGTAAAACACTTGTTGTAACAAATGTAATCGGAAGCTCTGCAACTCGAATTGCAGATGGATTTATTCTTACCCAATCAGGACCTGAAATTGGGGTAGCTGCAACAAAGACGTTTACAGCTCAGGTATTGGTACTCTTACTTATTGCATTAAAACTTGGTGTTTTCAATAAAACAATTGGTGCAGATTCATTATATCAACTGATCCAATCATTAAAAAAACTTCCTCGTGTCGTTCAACATGTATTAGATCAATCAGATCATATTAAAAAAGTTGCAGAACAACTAGTTAATGCACATTCTGTTTTTTTTATTGGAAGGGGCATCAATTTTCCATTATCTCTTGAAGGTGCATTGAAATTAAAAGAAATATCCTATATTCATGCAGAAGGTTTTGCAGCAGGAGAACTTAAACATGGGCCATTTGCACTATTAACAGAAGATACCCCGGTTGTTGCAATTATTGGAAGCGATGAAACATATGAAAAGATGGTGTCAAACATTGGTGAGGTTAAAGCACGAGGACCAAAGGTCATTGCAATTGCAGAAGAAAATGATGAAACCATCAAGCAATTTGTGGATGAAGTAATTCCATATCCATCTAATAAAGGAGGTTTATCTTGTATCCCAATTATTGTTATAATGCAATTGCTGGCTTATCATGTTGCAGATTTAAAAGAATGTTCAATTGACAAACCCCGGAATCTTGCAAAATCTGTCACCGTTGAATAAGGAGAAAAGAATAATGAATACATGTGTTATACTTGCGGCAGGTCAAGGCAAACGTATACAACCTTTAACTTTTACCCGTCCAAAAGTAATGCTACCTATTGCAAATAAACCAATTATAGAATGGAATTTATTAAAGGCAAAAAAAGCAGGAATTAAACATTTCATTTTTATTATTGGATATAAAAGTGAGATGGTTCGAAATTATTTTAAGGATGGGTCTGAATGGGATGTCCATATAGAATATGTTAATCAAGGAAAACCACGGGGAACAGGTCATGCAATTGGTGTAGTTGAACCATTTATAGACAAAGATTTTATTGTACTTTCAGGAGATACAATATTTGGTTCTTCTGATATCAGCAATATTATTGATAAACAGGAATCAATGGGGGTATATGAAGTTGATAATCCTGAGGAGTATGGTGTCGTTGAAATACAGGATGAAATGGTAACAAGAATTCATGAAAAAATGCAAAATCCAATTTCTAAAAAAATCAATGCAGGGATTTATCATTTCTCAAAAGAAATTTTTGATTATATCAAAAAAACAGGATTATCAAGCAGAGGAGAATATGAATTAACTGATTCGTTAAATAATATGATACAAGATATCTCTATTCATTCAATTATGATAAAACAATGGAGGGATATTGGATACCCTTGGGATATGTTTAGAGCAAATGAGGAAATACTTGATGAAATAGAGCCAGTAATCAATGGAAATGTTGAACCAAATGTGACACTAAAAGGACCTGTGATGATTGAAGAGGGAACAATAGTGATGAATGGATCATATATTCAAGGTCCTACAATCATTGGAAAAAACTGTAAGATTGGGCCAAATTGCTACATTCGTCCATATACTGCAATTGGTGATGGTTGCCATATAGGAGCTGCAACTGAAATAAAGAATTCAATTGTTATGAATAATAGTAATATCCCACATCATAACTATGTTGGAGATAGTATAATTGGTTCAGGATGTAATCTTGGCTCAGGAACAAAAGTTGCAAACCTGCGTCTTGATAAAAAAACAATTATTGTATCTCATTATGGTAGAAGAATCAATACTGAACGGCGAAAACTTGGCGTCATAATGGGAGATAACGTTCAAACTGGTATTAATGCAGTAATCAATGTAGGATCAATAATTGGAAATGATGTATCCATTGGTCCCGGAACAATTGTTCAAGGCTGTATTGAACCAAACTCTATGTTATTTTAATTAAGGGGATTATTAGGGGAAAAAATATGGATACATGTGAACATTGTGGAAAGGAATTAAAAGAACAAGCTAATTTCTGCTGGAACTGTGGAAATCCTATTAAAGACATTGAAAATGAGGAATTCAATGTAGATTCGGATGACCTTATAAAAACAGTGAAAAAAATTATACATGAAGGAAACGTTAGAAGAATTCTTATAAAAGATGAAAAAGGAAATCGTCTACTTGAAATTCCAGTAGCTATCGGAGTTATTGGAGTGGTTGTTGCTCCATGGCTTGCAGCTCTTGGTGCCATAGCTGCAATTGTCACAAAATGCAAGATTGAAATTATTCGAATAAAAACTTAGATATCCCAAATCAATTAAGAACGTATAATGGCGAGTAATTCATCTCTTTTTTCTTCCATGATCTCTTGGGTTTTAGCTTCAAGATTTAGCCGAAGAAGAGATTCAGTGTTTGAAGAACGAATATTAAACCAGTAATCATCATATTCAATCGTGATCCCATCTAAATAACTAATATTCTTTGCGTTTTTATGCAATGATACAATTTGATTCATTGTTTCTTCTTTATCTTCTACCTTTGAATTGATCTCACCAGAATGAAAATATTTTTTATAGGGCTTTACAAGCTCAGAAAATCGACAATTTTTTATAGTAAGTTCCTCAAGGATTTTACCAATCATTACTACAGGTGCTTCATAGAAGCCATGATCAAATTTTAAAAAGAAATGACCTGAGGACTCACCAGCAAAAACTGCATCTAGCTCTCGCATTTTCTCTTTGATAAGAGAATGACCTACTCGTGTGACAATTGGAATTCCACCATTTTCAAGGATCATGTCTCTTGTAATTCTACCAGGCCGAATATCATAACAAATATGTGAGTTTGGATGTTGCCGTAAAAAAATTTTAGCAAGCAAGCCACGAAGAATATATGGAGGAATTGTTTCGCCTTTTTCATCAACAAGAAAAACACGATCACCATCTCCATCAGTAGAAATACCAAGGTCAGCACCTTCCTCAACTACTTTTTCTTTAAGTTGTTTCATGTTCTCTTCATTTAGAGGATCTGCTTGATGAGCAGGAAATGTGCCATCTAATTCAAAATTTATCTTAGTAAGAGTGCCTGGGATATGTTTGAATAGTAAGTCAAGATATTGAGCACCCATACTGTTTGCAGGATCAGCAACAATACGAAATGATTTTATATTGTCTTTATTGATGTATTTTAGATCATGATTCATCTGGTCCTCAAGTACATCACTTTTTTTGATAACAGTTCCCTTTTTATGATCTGTAAATATATTTTTTTTTGCAAGGTCTCTAATAGTATAT
This sequence comes from Thermoplasmatales archaeon ex4572_165, assembly GCA_002254885.1. Taxonomy (GTDB): domain Archaea; phylum Thermoplasmatota; class E2; order DHVEG-1; family DHVEG-1; genus EX4572-165. The sequence goes on along the minus strand of NJDG01000037.1, from coordinate 2,158 downwards.
ATCCCTGTTTCTTTACTTATTGGAGTGGCCTGTTTTCGAACCATTTTACATCCATTGTATTCTTTTGGATTGTGTGATGCTGAGACTATAAGCCCACCATCATAGTTATATTCAGCGACTGTAAAATAGAATGTTGGAGTAGATGCCATACCTATGTCGATGACATGAGCACCTTGATCGATAATTCCTTGTATTATGTTTTGTTTTAATTGAGGCGAGGATAAACGCATATCTGATGAAACAACAAGAGAGATATCTGTTTTTTTTTCTTCATATTGAAGCATTGTAGTAAAAGCTCTACCGATTTTATATGCAAGAATTTCATCAAGTTCATTATGGTAGATACCTCTGATGTCATATGCTTTAAAAATATGGCTTGGAAATTTATTTGATGTTGTCATAATGTATCACATTTATTTTGATGATAATAAAAAAAGGATATACTATTTCTTTTTAAAAAATGTTTGAGTTTTTTTTTATGATATGGTTCTTCATTAAAATTAAAAAATTTAAAAAGGAAATAACTTGTAGGAGAAACTTTCCATATAAACAATCTGTAATCAGGTATTGTTAAATTCTTTTTCTTAGATTGTGAATTACAGCTTTTAAAGATAAATGTTATAAAAAAAGAAAAAAAATATGGTGAGTTTTGAGATAATCAAAACTCAAATTGTTGTCTAATATCCATAGGTTTTGAACATAAACTCATACATTGTTGGTAGATCTCGCAACAGACTGCCACCATCACGAGTGAACCAGAAACTGCCTTCATTATATTGGTTACCAAATGTGTAACCCCATTTGTATCCAAAGCTTGTAGTTACTCCACTGAATGCTGGTGGAACGATTATGAATACATCAGAACCAATACCAACATATTGATCTTCAAAATCAATTTCTAACCATGTCCAACTGCTTGGTGCACTAGTGTTATCTATGATAACTGTATCAAGCAATGTTCCCTGCGGTTCACCCGTACGAAGTTCAACAACCAGATCAAACTCTGGCATTCCAAATGCTCGTAAATAGATTTCAACTTTTGATACGTGGTTTAATATTGGAGTGAAACTCTTCGCACCTGTCCAGTCCCCATCAAATGCATGACGGATGGGGAAACCTTATTCAAAAACACTTTGATTAATATCGATCTGTTCAATAGCATCAGATACAGTTATTTGTTTATATGTCTCATCAAATGCTCCATCATCAGCATTTTCAAGTCCAAACTCTCTTAGAAATTAGATATCATAGTACTTAAAAAACTGGGAGTTTAGGAATATATCAAAATGAGGATTTTTTATGAGAGGATTTTCAAATTAGATCAATATTAATTCATTGATAGAAATGAAATAAAGGGAGGGATGTTAAGATTTCTTTCAGAAAGAATGTCTAGAATGAAGGATAAGAACCAGAATCTATGTTGTTCTTTGCTTTTTGGAAGTGATATCTGCAAGGGATCTGACCAAAAACTCTCTCCGCCATAGATATCTTTTGCTTTTACTTTGATTGCATAACTTCCTTTTTCATCCCATACATGAGATAAAGTGATTGTTTGACCTGAATCATAAGGTCCAACCCATTCATTTGTAGATCCATCATCCCAATCAAACATATAAAAAACAGGTTCTCCATTAGAATCAATGGTCGAAGATGAAAACGAATAAGATACACCGGTTCTCCCACTTGTAGGACCTGAAGGTTTTTCAGGTTTTTCAGGAGGATTATTTGTATAGATTGATGTTTTAAAGCCCCATAATGGTCCAGATGAATTATGTCCCTGATCATCATAAGCAATAACTCTCCAATAATATTCTGTTGTAATATTCATCATATCTGGTTGATAGGATGTAGCAATTTGATTATGGGATACAAGTGGAGGATCATTATCTAATCCAAAGTAGACGTCATAGCTAACGTTATCACCATCGGGATCTCCACCATCCCAACATAGGATTGAATCAATATAGATATTTGTTGAAGAGTTCTCAGGTTGTGGATTACTAGGAATATTAGGTGGAGAGTTATCTACTGTTGTAAATGTCCAGGTGTCTCCTGTGGTTGAGTATCCGTAGTTGTCCCATGCGTCTATTCTCCAGTGGTATTGTGTGTTGTATTCAAGTGTTCCTGGGTTGTAGCTTGTGTTGTTTTGTTTAAGTTG
>NJDG01000036.1:237-8490 GCA_002254885.1 Thermoplasmatales archaeon ex4572_165 | reverse complement strand
AATTTGGTTTTAAAATGTAGAGTCAACACATATAGAGATCATTAAAATGCATAAAGAGATTTTAGAAAAATCCGATTCCTGCGCCTAAAAATGCGGAAGTTAGGTTAAAACAAATCATGTTCTATGTCCCTTTGGAGCAATCCTCACACTTGCTAGCACCTTAATTGGGAACACATTTTCTATTGCATCATATATCTCACCGCAGAAGATGAGGAAAATAGTCATTACGCCCGTATGCTCTTTCAATCCTTTCTTATTTTTTATATCATCGCATTATCCTGTTTTTTTCTAAACTTCATAATAAAACATGTTGCAATACAGATGATCTATATCTTCTGTATCATGGCACTTATGATAGATATGACGCCTATCAAACCCATGGATGGAGCATTTATCAAAAAATGGAACGTGAAATATTGGGTTATGCTCTACATCATTGTTGCAGTATCATACATAATCATGAATTTCAATCTTTACTAATATATGTGTAAATATAACTAGATTCAATGTAATAGATATTAATCTACTAATCCTTTAAAATATAAAAAAAAGAAATGTATGTTCAACAAAGAATGAAGCATTAAACATTTAGATCAATGCCATATTTTTATTGAACATCACGATTTTTTTGTTTATTAAATTGCAACAACAATATTATTTAGCCAAATAATGCGCCAAGTCCTGCTGCTGCTTCTTCTTCTGATACTTCTTCTTCCTCTTCTTCCTCTTCCTTTTTCTCTTCCTTTTTATCGGAAGAAGCTCCGCCTGAATCCGCTGGTGCAGCAGCTACTGGTGCAGCTGCGGCTGTTTTAATAGCCTCTTCTATATCTACGCCTTCAAGGGAAGCAGTTAAGGCTTTAATTCGGGCATCATCAGCTTTCACACCAATTGCAGTAAGAACTTTTTTAATATTTGCTTCATTTATTTCTTTTCCTGCTGAGTGAAGAAGCATCGCGCTGTATATATATTCCATGTTCCTATATGCCTCCATATTTTTTTTATGTCATTTCTTTTAAATCGTCGTCTAAACCTTCATCTTTAACGTTTGATGCAACAGACACCATCGACCGATGTGCTTTTGCAATAATTTGCTTTACGGTTTCTTTGTTGATAATTCCTTGATCAACTGCAACATTGAAAGAATCCCGATATGCTTTCATGATTAATGGTTTAACTGTAAGTTTATTGACCCATGCAGTTTCAACTGCAAGATTGAAAGCACTTGATGCAGCAAGTCTAACTTGACTCATATATTGATCCATATCAATATCAAGGACATCTGGTTTGAAAATAAATCCATCCTCATAACATCCGTTAAGAGAAATACCAATTTCAATAGGATATATTTCAAGTCGTGTAATCATTTGAGCAATATCTGATGAAATGATTTCGCCTTCTTTTACAAGGACTTTATCTTTTTTGATTACTACTTTTCCACCTTGAATTGAAGCTGGAATCCCTACTTTTTGAAGATCTCCTACAATAGGCCCTGGTTTAAAAGGTGTATCTCCCTTTTTAACTATGATATCCTCAGGTGCTATTTCGCCCCCTCTTGCAGGAGCTTTGGAACGTGTTTCTTTTAATTTATTGAATAATTGAAAAGGATTAAGATCTGTTGCAATCAGTGCAGTTTGACCTGTAACAATTTCTTTTAACGCAGTTATATCTTTTACTTTTTTTTCTGCATCATCAATTGCACGAAAAATAAGAGTATTCTTTGAGGATCGTATTACCATTTTTTCTCTTAGATTCTCTCGCATTTGTTGCATTTGAGGTGCAGGGATACTTCCAATTTCTGCAATACCAATAACTGAATTATCTTTAATAATCTTAGTTAAATCTTCGACTTCCTTGAATTTCCATTCTGCAACATGAGCCATACGAGTTCACCTACATTACTTTCTGAGAGGGACCCATTGTTGTTTTTATGAATATTGAACGAATATTCATTTTTCCCCTCTCAAGTACTCCTTCTAATCGTTTGATAATTGCTTTAACGTTCTCTGCGATATCTTCATCTGCCATCTCTTCATTTCCGACAATTGTATGAAATGTCGTGTTTGTCTTTGATCTGATTTTAATGGTGTTATGAAGGTTTTGTACAATACCTGAAATATCAGCTGCAGGAGGAACAGGCCTTGGCATTTTCCCTCTTGGACCAAGAACAGTACCAAGGGTTTTACCAATCGTTGGCATGAGTGGTGCTTCTGATATGAAATAATCGTAATCATCTGCTATTTTTTTGAATGCTTTTTTATTATCTGCGTAATCATCAATTTCTTCTGGTTTGATCAAAAAATCAACAACATCTTTTGATTTCAATGCAAGTTCACTACTTGCAAATAATGCAATTTTTGCCTCTGACCCTCGTCCTTTAGGCAATATAATTTCTTCATCAATTCGATTCTTAGGAAGGTTTAAATCAATATTTTTAAGATTCACAACTAAATCAACGGTCTGTTTGAATTTTCTTTCTCGTTCCGCGCTGGATTCTTTGAGTTTTTTAACCGCTTCAACAATAGTTTTGTCTGCCATAGGCCTCAGTCTGCATCATTCTTTCAATTTAATACTAATATATCTCCATATATAAATGGAAATGTACTTCTCGGGAATAACGACCCTATTTATAAAAGTTTGGTATCATCTTATGTTGACTTACACCTTCGTTCGATGATAAGTTCAACTATATCTTCTGGGTCTTTAAGCTTCTTTAATTCTGCTCTAATTATCAATGGTGTTCCTTCAATATGATTTTTTGTTCCTTTTTTATCTGTAAAGAATACAGCTCTTTTTTCTGTGATTTTTGAAAGGTTTGTCACTACCTTTGCTTTTTCTTTAATTTTTTGATCATATTGTTGTACACAGGTTAATAGAATTTTTCCTCGTTCTTTACTTACCGCTTCAAAAGGACATTTTCCCAAGGGGACTATTGTGTAACCAAGTTGATTTAGAAGAGAAAATATTTCATTTTGCAAAGGATGAACATGTTCTGTTGATATCTTCTTTTCTGAAATAGGTTCATTCATTAGTGTTTCTTTTTTTCCATATATGATGTCAATTGGCTGAATGATCTGTTCTCCTAATGCATTTTCAATGCGAAATGCAACTTCAACACGTGCATTCATCCCTTCCTCATACATACGTACCATCCGTCTTGATACATGTGCAGATCTAGCAAAATTACCTCTTGAAAGATTCTGTTGCTTCCGGATTCTTACAAGTTTATCCGTGTCAATATTTGCATAAAATCCTCCAGGTGCTGCATAGACTTCTAGGGGTATTCCTTCAAGAAGATGTCCATGAAGAGTTTCCGGATTAATTGCTTGAATTCCAAAACGATCATATACAACACCATTTTCAAGGATTCCAGCACCCGTCCGAAGTCCAATAAGAAGTGGATGACCTCCTAGAAGTTGTGCAAGTTTTTTAAGTTCCTCTGCAATTTCTTCTGGAAACGCATTAATGTTTGTTAAAACTTTAATTATGAGGAGTGAGTTGTCTCTTCTTGCAACTAAATCAAAACCAATTGATCGTATGAAATATGCATCAGATACATAGTATCCTGCATTGCTTAATGTATCTCTTATGAATTCAAATAGTTCTGTTCGTTGCATTGTTCTATATGAGGTATAAAATAGATATCATATATAACAATATCGTATCTAAAGTATTATAGATTAAAATAAGTGATAAAACATCGTTATTGGGATTATTCATGTGGATTGGACTTGATGATACAGATTCAAAAGATGGAGGTTGTACAACATTTATCTGTTTTGAGTTTGTTTATCGTTTATATCAAAAAGGATATTGTTTACGTAGTTATCCTCGTTTGATTCGTCTTAATCCACAGGTACCGTGGAAAACTCGTGGTAACGGTGCAGTTGCTTTTCATATTGGAAAGAGAAAAGGGGGAAAAATCTTATTTGGGAGAAAAAACGATTATTCTTTATATTTGGATCCTGATGCATCATCAAAAGAGATAGATGAAAAAGAAATTATATCTTTATTAAAAGAAGTTCTTAACAAATATGCAGAAGTTGAATCTGAAGATACAAATCCTGCTTTTGTATTTGTTTCACAAACATTTTCTGATAATTTTTATAAAAAAGCAGTTCATGAACTTGTAACAATTAATGAAGCAATTGAAATAATAAAACATGAAAAAGGATCTTACTTTTTGATAAAGAATGGACGTGGAGTAATTGGTGCTACTGCTGCAATCTCATGGGATCAAAAAAGAGATCATACATTTGAATTAATCTCATATCGAGATGAAGCACGTTGGAAGACACCCCGGTATGTGGCTGAAGAATCCGTTAAAAAAATGGACGATCAAGTTTCTTCAACGTTTGATAACTACGATTATGAAAACAGATATAATAGCATTGTTCCACATTCACCATGTCCAATTTTATTTGGCATTAGAGGCGATGATGTGTCAATGTTACCTCTTTGTCAAAAGATGATTCAATCTGAACAGTCCATTGGTTGGATGATTTATATCTCCAATCAGGGAACAGATGATCATGTGAAAATGAAAAATATTTCCATGATTGAGCCTTTTCAATCAGTTATTGTACAAGGGAATGTTTCATCAATTCCTTCTCGAACAAAAGGGGGGCATATCTTCTTTAAAATAAAAGACAATAATGGAGACTATATTGATTGTGCAGCATATGAACCAACAAAGGAATTTCGAAAGGTGATAGAAAGACTTCATATTGGTGATTATCTTGAAGTGTATGGAGGTATTAGAGAGGAACCTCTAACAATCAATATTGAAAAAATCAGGATTATTGATTTAGTTGAAGTGTTTGAAAAAAGTGAAAATCCCCTTTGTCCTGTTTGCAATAAACATATGAAATCACGAGGTAATAATCAAGGATATAAATGTAAAGCATGTAAAACATTATCAAATGAACCTGTAATAAAAAGGAAAGATCGGGAATTAAGCATTGGTTTTTATGAGGTTCCCGTTTGTGCAAGGCGCCATCTTTCAAAGCCTTTAAAGAGAATGAAAACAGAGATAAGATTATAAAAATTGTATAAATATGACATATTGGAAATCGTCTATCCGATGTTTACATTAATGGAGTCAAAAGAATATGAATGATGTCATCGTTGAAATCTTACAGATTTTTTTATATTCAATGATTCCAAGTTTGGAAGCACGATACATCGTTCCATTACTTGCAATGCATACTTATGGTTGGGCATGGTGGCAAGCAATGCCCCTCTCGATTTTAGGAAATATATTACTTGTTCCATTTATTTTATTGTTTTTTAAAAGAGTGGAATGTTATCTAAGTCAATATCCTTGCATGAAAAGAGCTATGGATTGGGGTTTTCCAATAGTTCGAAGAAGAGCAGATAAAAGAATTGAAAAATATCAAGAACTTGCATTGATTGTTTTTGTTGCAATCCCACTTCCATTAACCGGAGCAGGGCTAGGTTCTTTAATTGCATATCTTTTTGATCTGCCTGTTAAAAAATCTTTTATTATGATATTTATCGGAGTGATCATATCAACGACAATTACAACTGCTTTTTATCTTTCAACAAAACAATTTCTTTTTTAATGAACCATACACAGAGAAAAAAAGCAACGAAATGTTTTTTAAGTGTTCATAACTACTCCCTTGAACACTAACACTTGCGGGTGTGGTGTAGTCTGGTATCACTTAAGCTTGCCAAGCTTATAACTCGGGTTCAAATCCCGGCACCCGCATCCCTATTTTTTATTAAGAAATTGTCTAATACTAATAAACATTCATTATGAAAAATGGACGATTTTATTTTTTCTATTAATTATATAGAAAGCTTTATATATTTACAAGTCCACATTTATTTTTAGGTAGAGAATGAGGGGAAATAAATCAATTTTTTTGATTCATCTCTCACCTCACCATCCTTCCACTCCCCCTCATTCTCAAACCAACAAATTTTAATAAAATATTATTTCATTATCGTTAACCCTATAATGAATTTAAGTGTCAAATATCCCATTTTATTAAATTGGATAAATAATTATTAACTTGGATATTCTCCCAATAACACCTTTTGAGCCAGATTTTCAATAAACACTTTTTCTTCTAGGGACATCGGTTCTAACGCCATATGTACTCACCCATACGTCCAAATTCAGGACATAGAACATTCCTCTCCAAATCATATTTGAATATTCCAATTAGGTATATACTAACTAATTTATATATTTTTGTTTTCAATAAATGATATTATATTTTTTTAACAATTGATATACACACGATATTTGTGTGATTTTCCATTTACATGTTCAACATAATCAATACGAACAACAGTATCAAACATTTTCATTTCCTCTCTTTCACATTTCTCACAAATCATAGAAATAACTTTTTTTCCCATCATCAATATAAAAAATAATAAAACAATATGAAAATAAAAAAAATATGGGGGAGGTAGGTAGGGGAAAAAAGAAAACGTAGTTATTAAGAGGCAATAAATGTGGAACAGGAAGTATTCTGCATGAGTTTTTTCCCTACCTCACCAACAAGAATATCTCTAATTTTTCATATTTATAATCATGTTGAAAAACAATCACTTTGACAATATATCATGTTCCCCCCATAAAAATATATAAAAAAAATCGATAGATACAAATAAACAAGTTATCTATAAGCTATGTTGTTGAAATTATATGATGAAAATTGATTTACATATTCATTCTAAATATTCAGAAGATGCATCAGGTTCACCCGAAGAGATTATGAAACATGTGAAAAAAAAAGGGCTTCACGGAATGGCCATCACAGACCATAACTCAATCAAGGGTGGGGAAAAGGCAAAAAATCTTTCAACAAAGGGTTTTATCGTTATCCCGGGAGTAGAAATTTCAACAACGCAAGGTCATATTATCGGCTTAAACGTAAAAAAAGACATTCCAAAAAACAGATCAGTATCTGAAACTATTGAACACATATATGATGCAGGCGGAATACCAATTATACCTCATCTTTTTAGAAATATGTCAGGCATTAAAGAAAATAATCTTAAAATGGTTCTTGATAATATCTCTGCTATTGAAGTTTATAATAGCTGCAGCCTCCCTAACACCAATTGGAAAACCTCCGCAGTTGCAAAAAAATATAAACTCGGCGGTACAGGTGGAAGTGATTCACATGAACCACCATATGCCGGAAGTGCTTACACAATAATTGATACAACAGATATGAATATTGACACTATTCTTTCAGAAATTGAAAGGAAAAGAACATGGGGAAATGGAACAACGCTTCCTTTATCATATCGACGTGATCGAATGGTGAAATCATTAAAACAATTCTTCCAACGAGGTCTTAGAAGAATTTAATTTATTTAATCATAGAGAAAAATTTTCAAAATCTACAACATACATAATTATCGATATTACCTATGCAATTTATTATTTTATTCACAGTAGTTGACCTGATTGTATATTGTACTCGCTGATGTTACTGCACTATGTCGATTGATATCGTTGATTAATGGATATTCATTACCTTCCTTTGTCTGTTTAGATATTCATTTTTCATTTCACTGATATCTTAGGATATGATATGACAACTGTTTCTAAGTGGTATACTATCTGGATATCTGATTTTTTTAGATCAAATGCTATTTTGGATGTTGTTAACTGTCAGTGAACATTAGATATTTTTCTTGTTAATGAATAGGAAATATCGTATGATACTATTGGTAGATGTTGTGTATATTCTAATGTCATCAGTAACTCGATATATGGTTTCTATACCCCATCTTTTTTTGTAAAGTTTCACATAGAATTCTGCTTTGTTCTTTTTCAGATTAGTAGCAAAGATCCAATCATATTTTTTCCCATCATACTCAAGTTGTTTTATCAATACAAAACTTGACATTACTTCATGATTTGTTTTATACCTGTTATACTTGCTTTTTCGACATAGAATCTTATATTCACCCTCTTCAAGTTTATCGAAATGTTCCTTGTACCATTCTCCTTGTTTCTTCCAGAAAATAAGAAAGGGAACCTTCAACCTACGCAGTTTATATATTACGCCCCGAGAACCAAATCCTCTATCAAAAAGAATGACTTCCAGCGGGAGTTGTTCCTTAACAAATTTTGTTACATGATACACATAATCCTCAATATAACAACCAACAGGTACCATTACCCCATCAAGAATATATTTCGCAGTGACATTACATGTTATGGTCACGGTGAGATACTCATAATAGTACCCCGATCCTTTT
>NJDG01000036.1:0-210 GCA_002254885.1 Thermoplasmatales archaeon ex4572_165 | reverse complement strand
CTTTGCCTTGGAGACCTCTCCATAAAAAGCTTCCTTGGTAGTATCAAAAGAAAGTATAAAACGACGGTTTCTACTAAACATTTTAAGCGTCTGAAGAAAACCCCAGGTACATCCTTGAAACCATTCATGTATATCACCCATTGTTTTATCATCAAGTTTACGATAAATCACCTGGCTTTTACTTACTTGACCTGATGATTTACAAGATTC
>NJDG01000012.1 GCA_002254885.1 Thermoplasmatales archaeon ex4572_165 | reverse complement strand
ATATTTTTTTATATCTCTCAGGATCATTTTCGGCTTGTTTCATTCTTTGATTTCTATAATAAGCTCCAACGTTCTCTATGTCGCCTTTTTTATAGAGGTATCGGAGTATGAAATCAAGTGTGGGGTTAACGATGAAATCGTGTTCCTGGTGGTATTTCTGATATCGTTTCTTTATCTCTTTTTCTTCACCTTTTTTACTGAACACCCAATTTTTTGCTATTTTATAATACAGAGAAATACTATTGATTTCACTATGGGCGATATTTTCAAATGTTGCATATTTAATATCCATGGTTCTTTCTTCTTCATGAATACCTAGAAACTTGAGATGTTCCTGTGAATGGATTAAACTTTTCCCTTCATCTGTTATCTATATCTGCATCTATCGTTTTATCAATTTTATATCCACAGTGTTTATAATAACCACTGTATTTTGCCTCAGGGTCATGTTTCAAACTATGTGTATCCGTAGCATCTTCATACGTTCGTTTACCTAATGAAATACTCTTTTTTTCCATCAGAAGATCCTTAATCCTCTAAGTATTATATGTTTTATGTTTCAAAAATTTTTATGGCGGGAAAAGAATTCTTTAAAACGAGATCTTTTAATTTTTGGTTTTTCCATTAATGCATTTGCTAAAAGATTTGATGTTTTATCGACGCCAGTTCCACCCCAAATTTCACGTTCTCCTGGATTTCTGGTTTGTTCTAATGAATATGTCTCTTTTATATCATCTTTTACTTTAATAATTGTTTCAGATCCAAAAGCTGCATTTCCAACTTTTAATGGTTTTGTGTTTATAAGGTCAAATTGTAATTCATCGGCGGCCAATTCAAGACTTTTTTTTACAGCATTTTCAATATCTCTTTCAATTTCTTCATCGGAATATTCGCGAGAAATTTTTTTTGCTTTTGCAGTTGCTTGTGGACTATTTGAACGAATAAGCCATAATGTAATACTTCCAAATGCATTTCCCATTAAGGTCATTAGACCTGCAATATATGAGATAAGTACATAGCTGATAGTTGGATAATACCAATTTTTTTGATAATTAAGCAAAAACAATATAATTGAAAAAGCCGAAAAGATAATTCCAATTAAAAGGGCAGCATATCCCTTTTTCCCTTGTTTTATCATAAGATTTATTCCAAGAGAAAGAATTATTAATCCTGATCCAAAGAATGAGACAATATTAAGTACGACTTGACTGTCAGATTCATAATGTATTTGAAAAAACATTATTGAAATTGTCCCTAAAATAAGTAGTATAATTCCAGATATAAAAAATAATGCACCAGTGTAGTAAATTAATTCGCCACGTCGTGATAATTTCTTCTCTGCTTCTATATTATTCTCTTGAATCTTGTCCCTCTGCATCCATCATCCACGCGAATTGATATTCATTAAGAGTATAAAAATATTTTGAGAAAAATTCTTTTAAATATTTTATGAGAATAAAAATGAGATTATAAAATGGAAAGATTATCTTATAAAATAGTATTGCTTAAATTGTTTCTATTTCAAATAAAACCTTACTATCTTGCAGGGCTGAATGTACTGTATCGGCAAACCAAATGAGTTCTTCAAGTTCTGCTGATTCTTCAGCCCAGTCATATACAAAATCATAGTTTCCTTTATTTGCCTTAAAACCCATGTTTAATAAGAGATCTTTTACCTCTGAAGGTGAACGACCTTCGCTGCTGAATAGAATTTTGAGATATGTTTTCATAGACAGTCACTTTACAATTGGATTATTATGTAATATTTTTTAAAGCTTGCTATTCTAAAAAAAATTACAAAGTTAAAATCGGATAAGGAATAAAACAAAGTATAAGAATTGCAACAGCAACAATGAATAATAACTTTCTTTTCAAATCCAACGATCCTTCGTCGTTTAAAGGGGGCGGATGATTCATTCCGATTAATAAAATGATGATAAATGCAAAGAAAATCCAACCTGTAAAGACCATAATAAACACTGCGATCCAACCTGCATATTTCTGTTTATCGCCAAAAATTGCTCGAAAGATATGTCCTCCATCAAGCTGACCTGCTGGAAGTAAATTAATTGAGGTGATAAGTAAACCTATCCAACCAGCAAATGCAATAGGATTTAATGTAAGAGCAAATCCTTCAGGTATAGTTACAAAAATCGATGTAAGTAATTCAAATAACAATGAACTACCTAGAATTGTTTCACCTGATACAATACTGTCAACAGCCACTAAATCTGATGTAATTAATCCAATAATGGTAACAGGGATTGCTACGATGAAACCTGCAAGAGGTCCGGATATTCCCACATCAAACAATGCTTTTTTATTTGGCATGGGGTCATGACTTGAAATTAACGCTCCAAATGTACCAATGTTAAAACCAGGTACAATTGGGGGGATTGGTAAGAAAAATGGAAGTGAAGTATGAATACCATGTTTTTTTGAGATAAAGTAATGCCCCATTTCATGAATGAATAAAATACTCAAAAGAGGAAATGAAAAGTAGAAAGTACCAAATAAAAGGTTTTCAGGATATAACACAGACCATATATTCTCCAAAGATTGTAAATCACTGACACCAATATGTAAAAGTGAACCAGTTATCATTGTTGTAATAATTGTTGCAATCAGCAATATAATATTAATCCAAATTGATTTCTCTTTTCGAAATGGCTTCTTTGTCACATAAATAATGTCTTCTCCGCGTTCATGACGTAAAAATGAGACATACCCTTTTTGTGAAAGAATTTTTCGCAAATCATCAAATAAAGAATCAACATTAGCTGAATCTATAGTACAATAAAAAGCAAGAGTTTGATCCATTATTCTCATATCATAAAATGGAAATCTTTGTCCAATCTCTTGTTTTATGAATTCAATATCAACATTTTCATTTCTTTTTTGTGAGTTGTTTACAGAAAAATTCCAGGTTTGATTCATATGAATAAATTGGGATACTATATTGTCCATTCATAAGATTTTCTGAAAAAATATTTAATGAAACGTACTTTTACAGGTTTTGTAGGTAATATAAATGGAGATGATTTTTGATTTTCCCGGTGGTCAAAAAGTAAATGCAAGTTTTAATGGATTTAAAATAATTACAGATCAACCAAAGGAATCGGGTGGAGGAGGAACTGCACCAGATCCTTATTCATTATTTCTTTCAAGTATTGGTACCTGTACTGGAATATATGTTCTCCGTTTTTGTCAAGAACGAAAATTGCCAACAGAAGACCTTAAACTTACATTAGACGCACATTGGAATGACAAAATAAAACTTGTTGATAATATTGAGCTTAAAATTAAAACCGGTGAATCATTTCCGGATAAATACAAAAATGCACTTATAAAAGTTGCCAAACTTTGTACTGTAAAACGAAATTTGGAAACACCTCCTAACATTAACCTCACAGTGATCAAATAAAGATACTTTACAGCATCTTTATGTATCTGATTTTCTTACCCTTTATTTGTGATTAAGAAATGACTGTTAAACTTGTGATTGGAACACAATGGGGCGATGAAGGAAAAGGAAAAATTGTTGATTATCTTTCAAAAAATGTAGAATATGTAATACGGTTTCAGGGAGGTAATAATGCAGGACATACTATTATTGTAAATAAAGAAGAGTACAAACTTCATATAATACCCTCTGGTGTGATCTCTGGAAAAATAGGAATTATTGGAAATGGGTGTGTCATTGACCCAGAAATTCTTTCAAATGAAATAAAATCCTTAGAAAAAAGAGATATCGATGTGAAATTGCTTATAAGCAATAGAGCACACATCATTATGCCGTATCATAAACTCTTGGATGGTGCAGAAGAACGATATCTTGCTGATCAGAAGATAGGTACAACAAAACGTGGAATCGGCCCTTGTTATAGTGATAAAATCAGCCGAAATGGAATCCGTGCAGGAGATATTCTAAACACATCACGACTTCAAAAAAAACTTGAAAGAGTCATTCCAATAAAACAAAAAATGTTTGAGGTATATAAAATCGATGAAAAACTAGATCAAAAAGAAATATTGAATCTGTATGTCAATTTTGGAAAACAATTAAAGAAATATATCTCTGATACTCATATCATCATTCAAAACGCGGTAAATCAAGAAAAAAACCTTCTTTTTGAGGGGGCCCAAGGAACAATGCTTGACGTTGACTATGGGACATATCCATATGCAACATCATCACATGTAATTGCAGGTGGAGCGTCAATTGGTGTAGGAATTCCACCAAAAAACTTTACTGAGATTATTGGTATTGTTAAAGCATATACAACACGAGTTGGAGAAGGTCCAATGACAACAGAACTTACAGATAATGTCGGACAGCATCTTCAGAGGGTGGGTCATGAATTTGGAACAACGACAAGTAGGCCAAGACGTTGTGGATGGTTGGATCTAGTTGTAGTGAAACATTCATGTGACCTTTCAGGAATCACAAAAATAGCTCTTACAAAACTTGATGTGTTAAATGGATTGAAAAAAATTAAGATATGTATGGGATATGAGTTTAAGGGAGAAATGACTGATATTTATCCATATGATGTTGATGATGTTGCAGATTGTAAACCAATATATAAAGAATTTAAAGGATGGGATAAGATAGAAAATATAGATTCATTTTCAGATCTACCAAAATCCGCACAAGATTACATCCTCTTTATTCAAGAATATCTCAAAACTCCAATATCCATTGTATCTGTTGGGCCTGAAAGAAATGAAACAATGATCATTTAAAGATTGTTAGATACAATTTATGGAATATGCAGTTTCAATCCAACGAACATATGAATTGATCGCGGCACGTAAAACATTTGTTTGCATTGCAGAAAATTCCAAAATAATTTTTTCTTTGTTTTGTTTTAAAACAATTTTCACGTGAGGTATATCTTTTTGCATTTCAGGTTTTAAAGAACCCGCAATAATACATGATTGTTTTTCTGAATCAAAAGAGATTGTTAACACAATTTTTTTTGTAAATGTATTCATGCATTCCTCATATTTTTTATTTAGCAATACTGCTTCATGATTAAATGTTTTCTATCATATTCATCATTTATATAATAAACTTTAAAAAAATAATAAATTATAAAAATGCTTTATGTATTCCTATATGATAATTGTAACAAAAAGGGAGTTAGAATGGGGGGATGTGATGATGAGGAAGGATGGATAATCACAGGAAAACATGGGACTATCTTTGTTCCATGTTTTCTAATTTTAAAAAATTAGGTAAAATAAGCAATCTTTAAATATTGCGAAGATATATTTCATTGTTTGAGGAGAGAGAGTGCCATGCAAGGGGCCATTAAATATCCTGGAGAGAGAAATATATCGGAATTTAGTGAAGAATTTGTAACAAATCTTTCAAAAATATTGTTTGAAGAGTAAATTAAGAGATGTTATAAAAAATATGGAGGGCCATATGGGAAAAAATCATAAAAAATTGGGATAAGGTATTTCAGGTACATAATCAAGAAGAATATGAATGTGCCAAAAAAATATTAAATGGATTACACTAAATAAGATAATAAACACATAATCAAAGATGTTTATATAGAAAAGTAAAATAATGCAATATTCTTGATTATCTTGTGTGAACACGTTTTGCAACAGTTGGCCGTTCTTTATAGAACACTTTACTTCCACAATATGCACATTGCATTCCAATATTCTTTACATCGAATTTTACTGATTTCTTACAGATTCCGCAACGATAACCGCTCATTTAGATTCAACCTCTTCTACTGCATTTATTAAGATACTAGAAGATGTTTTTTCACCACGAATGATTTTATCAACTTGAAATCCTACATCGGTTTTAGGAATATAGCTGCCACCAGCAAATTTAACACCACATTTCTTACATGAATAAATACTGGTACTTACTCGTTTCACAGAAGTATGTTTACAACTAGGGCAGACATGTTTCTTTAGTTGTTGACGTTCTACATTTCGGAGACGTGATCGTGAACGGACACCATATCTGGATTGAAAACGACCTGCGGAACCGACTTTCTTTGTTCTTTTTGCCATAATTTATCTACCAATGCTTTCTTTTAATTTAATTCGTAATTCTTTCCCGTTAATAACGGCCTCTTTTATAATGTTTTTTATCTCCTCTACCGAAAAACTACCATTTAACCCCTTTTGCATAGCACGAATATCACCTTTTTCATCGGTTGCAACGGTCAATCGGACATCTGCAATTTCTTCTTCATCAAGAGCAGGGTCAACAACAATTGTGTTATTGAACTTTGCAAAAGTACATGAGATTGGTGGTTCACGAACAGGTAATGGATAATCATTTTGGTGGGTATCAAGATATGTTTGTATATCTGGAAATTTCTCGATGAGTGGCTCAAGTGATTCTCTATGCTGTTCAATTGGGACTTTAGTAGTTAGCAATGCTGCAAGAGCTGCAAGAGATGATGCATCAAATAAATTACCATCATAGTCAATTATATGAATATCAATGAAACAAAGCCATATTTTCTCACCAGGAATAATACAAAGCTCATCAAATTTAATCACATCTGATTCTCGGATCCCACGGTCAACAACTCTTGAAATTTCAATTGCATTTTCTCGTGGAGGACCTGCCTCAAAATCAGGTGATGCAAGTGGAATTAATTCAGCAGCTGTCGACATTACACCTTGATTTGGAGTATCTGGATAAGGTGTACCAATGGCCATCTTAATACCTGCAACAACCTGAGTGTTACCAATTGTTACTCTTGCAGAACCCTCTGCTTTTCCGATAATGTCGGTTTCAATCACGATAGGACGATATTCATTCATTTTTCTGCCATCTGCTCTTTTCCCATCACTTGCAAGCTGATTTAAATAATCCTTTTTAATCACTGGAGAAATTGTCATTATTCATCACCTTCTGATACATTATATTTTTTTAATAATGCCTCTTTTTGAAGCTTTGAAATATCATGACATCCTTTTATTGCATAATCCAATGCTCTTTCAAATTCATCTGAGGAAAGATGACCATCCATCTGTAAAAGAAGTATTTCATTTGTACGTGGGGCAATTGCAATAGGAAGATCTGCATTTCCAAAGTTATCCTCTTCTTTTCCAAGATCAAGAACGACATGACCACCTGTAAATGTTCCATCTTCCTCTGTTGCACCAATCTTTCCAGCAGCACAAGCAACAGGTATATCTTTCAAAGGAATTCCTGCATCTGCAAGAGCAACTCCTGCAGCAGTTAAACCTGCACATCGTGTTCCTGCTTCTGCATTTAAAACCTCAATATTTACATCAATTGCGGCTCTTGGGTAATAATCAGTTAAGATTACTTTTTCAAGAGCTTCTGAAATAACTTTTGATATTTCTCTACTTCTTCGATCTGGACCTGGTCGCTTTCGATCATCGACACTAAACGCAGCCATATTGTATCTGGCATTAACGATAGCACGTAATGAATTCTGTGAATGTCTAGGGATTGCTTCGCGAGGGCCATAGACTGCTGCAATAACCTTATTGCCACCCCATTCAAGATAACAAGATCCATCGGCTCTATGCAGAACACCGGCTTTAATTATTACATTTCGCAGTTCATCTGGTTTCCGTCCATCTGAACGAATACCTGTTTCATCAATAAGCTGTTTATCTGATTTCATTTTACATTACACTTCCTTTAAGTCTGAATTATGTTTGAGAAAATCCTCAATCTTATCTGTTAAACCAAAAGAAATTGATTCTTTCTCAATAAGTTTTATAGCTTGAATAGCTTTTCCAATCATATCCTGCTTCCCGTCAATCCAGATTCGTCCATTCTTTCCAACAAATATTCTACATTGGGTATATTTCTTTAATAATTGGATCATAGAACCTTTCTTACCAATAATCCTTGGGATTTTCGATGGTTCAACATCAATAATTGTCCCACCCTTGATTTTAAAAAGATTTCTATCTTTCATACTAACTTGCAATTTTTTTTCCATATCGACAGATGATACAACGGTCATTATGGTATCGCCAGAATTAAGATATTTATCGGTTTCATTGAATTCAACTCGCCATGGAACCTCATTGACATGTAATAACGCAGGATAAGGTGCATTAATATTGACGAGCCAGCTAGAAGACATTGCAGCATCAATAATGCCAATCACTGTATCGCCGGTCACGGCATCATATTTACCTTTCAATGAAATAACATTAAGATATTTTTCATTTCTTTGGAGAATGCCAATTATTTGAGAATATATCTTTCCATTTTCAATGAAAGTACCTCTCCCTGACTTAAACTGATCACATTCACCCAGATATTGGCTTGGAATAACGATTTCTCTTTCAGATTGCGACATATTATGCTACCCTAATTTTTAAGGATGAAAACCTTTGTATTATTTAAGAATTTTTGTTGAAACGTTTCCTTTCGTTGCATCATTCAATTTATCATATAACTCATTTTGCATGCCTGCAGGTAAAATAATGATACCAACCCAGGAGCCATCAGACTGCCAATCCTCGCGGTCAAGAGTTCCTATTCTACGTACAACTCCATATGCTTTTCCTGCAAATTGGGCTGGAATTTTAACTGAAATCCTTACTTTTTCCATTGAAAGAGGAATGAATTGACGAATGGCATCAACTGTGAGTTTTACCTGTTCACGTACTGGTTTAAATGGATCAATATGAATCCCTGCTTCATTCATAGCATTTTCAATACGTATGCGTGGATGTGGAGTTTTTGTCTGAGGGTCCATTGCATTTTTAACAATATTATCAATAACTCGTTTTTTCTTGTTTTCCTGCATCTTATGGCGTTGCTCTGTTGTGAGCTGAATAATACCATTTAATAAAATATATTTTGATACTTCTTCAATGTTGGTGGTTTCAAAAATATCATTAATTTTCTCTTCTGGTGCATGCGTACCTTTCTTTGCATCAGTGAAGATTGCATCAATAGCAAGAATTTGAAGGACATCAATCTCTTTTCCATCGATGAAATCAGCAGCACCATAAGGATCTACAAGAATTTCAAAATGGTCCTCATTTTTTTTAAATCTGGCAATAACTGCATCATCCAGACTTACCAAATCTAGTTGCCTCCAAAGGCCTGCTGAGTATAACTTTTACTTTCTTCTCGTGAAATAATTTTAAAATCAAAATCTTTATCGACAATTCCAATTTCTGCTGCATCGGGATTCAATTTTTCTTCAGTTCCTTGATGTAAGGCTTTTAAAGCAAGTACGACTCCTTCATCTTTGCTTAAATCGTTTTTATAGTTGCTTTCAAAAAAGCTCATGGCACCATTTCGTCCTGCGCCTTCACTGCTTGCTTTATATTCCATTAGTGCACCAGAGGGATCTGTTGAAAATAGACGTGGGCCTGTATCATCACAACCTGCAATTAGAAGAGCAGTACCAAATGGTCTCACTCCGCCATATTGGGTGTATGTTTGTTTAAAATCGCAGATTTTTTTCACAAGTGTTTTTACTTGAATTGGTTCACTGTATGTTATTTCATTAATTTGAGCATCAATTCGGGCTCTATCAATTAAAGATCGTGCATCTGCAACAAGACCTGAAGTTGCACAACCGATATGCTTATCAATTTTGAAAATTTTTTCAATTGAACCAGGTTCAATTAATTTAGATGATATCCTTTTATCTACAATAAGAACAACTCCAGTTTTATATTTCAATCCAACTGTTGTCGTTCCACGTTTTACTGCTTCTCTTGCATATTCAACTTGAAATAATCTTCCATCTGGGGAGAAAACAGTAATTGCTCTATCATATGCCATATTTGTTGGTTGCATTTTTCTTTTCCACCTTTACATATTAATTATTTTTTTGATATGAAATTCACTTATTTTTTATCCTCACAATACACTTTCGGTCTAAATAGTTTGTGATACATTTACATTAAAACCTCATGAAAATAAATTAATAAAAAGGTCTTATTTTCCAGTTGTACAACCCCAGATATATTTATGGAGTTGAATACCAACATAATATGGAAGATTGTCCTCTAATACCCAATTGGAAATTGTTTGAAGTGAAAATCCCCAGATTGGTTGGAAAAACACATTACAAGAAATATTATTGTCACTGAGAATTTGTTTTGCATATTCATAATCTTTTCTGTCTCCAATAATACATTTAATCTGATCGATAGGGCGAAGCATTTTAAGATTTGATAAATAAATGTTCTCATGCATCTCAGAAGATGGACATTTAATATCCAATGAAAAAAACAAGTTCTTATATTCTAAATATGGTTCAACTGATTTTGAGCCATTTGTTTCTAAACAAAGCAAATATCCGTTATCAATTAATAACGTGAATAACTCTGAGATATTATCTTGAATTAATGGTTCACCACCGGTTACACATATTTTTTTACAATAAAATTTTGATATTTCTTCTAAAATTTCTTCTAAGGATTTTTCTTCTCCATTTTTATATGCATAAGTTGTATCACAATATGAACATCTAAGGTTACAGCCGGTTGTTCGAATAAAAATATTTGGAAGCCCCATCCACTTTCCTTCACCTTGAATAGAATAAAATATCTCATTAATCAGCAATGAACTCATTAATACGGCATAGAATAATTGTGATTATTATAGTTTCTCATGAAACAATTTTTTTTTTTATATTTTGTCAAGAAATGGAATATAGCGTTGAATGAATGGAAATATCTTCTTCTGAAATAGCAAAAAGATGCTACCAAGAAATACGATAAGGAGAAGAAACATCCCAGATGATGGTCCCCAAGAACAAGAGACATCTGCTTGATCTGCAGTTCCTGGAATTGTTATAGGTAGTGTATCTGAACCGGAGAAACCACCTATTCCAACTTTTGTAACCTCAGACATTGCAACATAAAATAAAACCATACTAAGCAATAGACAAACAATAGTAAGAATGCGGATGAGTAACGTAATTTTCCGAAATCTTTTAAAGATAAACACAAGAGACAGATTAAGAATTGCTGCAAGGATGAGAAGATAAATAAGAATCTGAAGAATCATAATAAACTCTTCAGGTACCTCACTGATTTCACCCCCAATTGTATCAGCAGAGCTTGTCAATGAAATTATTTGAGATGGAAAAAGAAGTGTTGTTGTTTGGATATTTACACCATCTGTTTCACCAGTTAACATCCACCAAGGTTGAAAAATACTTAAAATGATGATGATTGAAAGAAAGACATGTAAAGCAAATCGTTTCTTTTGTTTTCTCATAAGAAAAATGCAGCTGCCCACACCAAAAATAAGCAAAAAAGCAGTTATGAGAGTATGGATCATTGATCCTTGATTGCTAATAATTGTAAGAGTTTTATCTCCCTTTACCTCAACTTGCTGAGCAGCAATCACATCATTTTCTGAACTGATATCCAATTTATAAGTTCCAGGTGGGACTTTCACAGATGTTTCTCCATTTTTTATTGAAACACGGGGTCCAAGATGTTCTCTAATTAAGGAAAATGATGCTTCATCCATAGGGAGACCATATGAATTTAATAATTCGATATTAACTATAAATTCAGCTGGAAACAGAATTTTTGTTGAAGTGTCTTGATTTAAATCAATTATTTCATCTATTTTAAAGGATTTATAACTCATTTTTAAATTATATGTATTTGAAAATAGGTCTGTAAATTCATAGATTCCAGGATTCTTTTGAATTGCTTGAATATTTTGTGGTTGAACCATTTCATCGCTTGTTACCAATGGATTTGGATTGATGGCAGGTGCTAATCCCAGTGTGTCTATAACCTCCACATCTAGATCATAAAGATCAATTGTGATTGTTTCTTTCTGTGTTCTTAATCTATCTAAAAAACCGAATTTTACCTCTTGATTAAAAACAGAAAAACCTTGATACAATCCTTGAAGAGTCAATAATGATTTTGAATCTAAAGGAAGAACAAGATGAGCAGTACCATTTACATCAGAAATTACTTCTGAAATAATGATGTCTTCCTGTTGAATTGAAACTAGAATTTTTTCAATTCCATCATTGTTTTGATCAAATACTAAAACATCCATCGAGGTTTCTTTCTTACAGGTAATATGGACTTTGGCAGTATCTGTTAATTCTGTAATTGCATAACCTATGTATTTTCTTTCCTTTCCGATTATTGGGTTTTCCTTATAGATTTTTATTAGATATGTTCCTTGTTCTAAATTGGGGAAACGAAATGATTTAAAAAATGTACTATTTTTAATATCAAAAATACTTCTAATGGTTTGAATTTTTTCAGAAAATGTTTTGCCTTCAAGATCGATGTTAATGTCGCCAAGCTGAAGACGTTGCGCAGATCCTGAGGATGCCAAGTCATTTTCTCTATATAATTCTGCGGTTAAATAGGATATATTTCTACCAGTTCCTGCGGCTAACAATGATCCAAGGGGAAAAGATGGAGCATTATGAACCAATACTGTCAAGGTATATCGTTCTTTTTCATCTTGAGGTTCTTGTGGTTCTGTTTGGTTCCCTCTTGTAATTGGTCTATCTTTTATTAATGACTGATATAATGTTGATTCTTTATCTACAATTTCATATCCGCCTGTTGATGCGGCAATATATTCTACATTGAAGTTTACATGTACATCATCTGAGAGAGTTGTTGAATGTTTTCCATTTTCATAGGCGTTTCTAAGGGCATATAGATCTCCGGTGTCAGCTTCCAGACCAGGTAGCTTTACATGTTGGTTGACACTGGTTTTCACTTGAATACCATCATCTGATCCTTCTAATATTCCAGAATTTTTATCAAAAATGAATCCATGGACATTACCGGCTGATGGGTCATCCATACAGAACCATGCTTTACTTCCAAGATCTTCATCATCTGTTGATGATAATAACCAATCAGCAGGACTAACATCTGGATTAGTTGGAATGTCATAGCCTCGGATGGTTTCATCCTCGTTGAATATATGGATGTTAGGTAGAATCTCACCTAAATTCATATCCTCAATTGTAGCACTTCTTGCTTTTATAGTTGAGAGTGAACAATAACTTCCTTCTCTTTCTTGATTGCCTTTTATTTCAACCGTATTAAGAACTTCATGATCTACATTGACATGAACCCTTTTTGATGGTAATGGATTATAATAATAAGTATAAATATTATCAGTCTTTATATTTCCATTTGGTGAGGTTCCTTTTATTTGAATCCGGATCATTAGGTTTCCTTGTACTAGAACCGTTTTCTCAATGTCTGTTGCCCATTGAGAACCAGTATGGGTTCCAGATGGATCGGTACTATAACTCATGCAAAATGATGCAATTTGTTCTGCATTTTTTGTTTTGAATTCTGTCGAATTTGGTAAGAGTTTTATAATGGAATTTGACATCCCATTTCCAAGTAATTCTCCACTTTGAATAATGGCATAAATTATGAAGTCATCTTCAATAAGTTGATAATAATCAAAATCCATGGTTTGTCCACTGATTGGTTCATAAAAATAATGGGTATCCTTCATTTTAAAATGATTTTGATATGATGGAGGATCCACTGTTTGGCTGTCATAGAGAACATAGTATTTCTCTGAACCTGTTGCCTCTGATGGGATCAAAAATACAATACTGCATGAATCAATATGGGTTTCATCTGTATGACTGAGATCATAGATTTGAGATTCTAGTTCAGTAAGATCCGATCCTTCACCAAAAGCTATTCTTACGGAATGGATGCTTTCATTTTTTGCATAACAAGACGAATCAAACTGAACTCTCATGTCAATCGGTTGATATTTTGCTTCTTCAAGACTAGTGTCAATTGGAATGATGAGTTCTTGTTTAAAGGAAAGTTGAGAAATATCTGTTGTAACCATTGAATCATCTGCTTGAATCATTGGAGTAAAAGATGATATTAATAAACAGAAAAAAAGTAAATGTATTCCCCATTTTTTCTTAAATCTCATGTATATATACATTTATATAATAATATAAATATTTTACTTAAATTTTGTTGAAAAACTACAAAAATAGTAGAAAATTACCAAAAATATATTATTTTTAAATCTTTTAAATTATCATAAAATTAAAAACAATAATGGTATACAAAGAAGGATAACTCCTACAATAGCTATTAGAAGGTTCAAAGGCGATAATCGATACTGTTTAGGAAGTACTTTTTGACTCATATAGATTGCACTAATACCATAGATAATAACTCCAAACACACCAATAAACATCAAGGTTATACTTAACATAAGAAGAACAGATAAACCTTTATACATGAGAATTGAAAGAGGAATACCAAGAACCATAATGTACAGGATTGTATAAAGCATAAATCGCTTGTATTCAAAAGTTTTTACCCTTTTATCTAATGTTTGAAACAATTCATATAACATTCTAGTTCCTGCTTCAAGACCTGCATAAATAGTTCCAAATAGGGCAAAGAACACACCGAGTTTGAATAATGGAAGCAGCCAAGAAGCAATACTCTTGAAAATCTCACCTTGGGTCCTAATAAGTTCCGTATCAGATGGGAGTAATACAGATCCATCAGTTTGTGGCCCCAGTAAATAGTTACCAGCTATGATATATGAAGCAGAAACTATGGCTACGATAATAAATGCAAAAACTAGATCAATTTTCAAAGGAGTTAATAGCATTTTTGATTTTTTAATTTCAGACGGATCATTTGGTAAATAAGTAATTTTTCCGTGTTTTTTAAAGGACGAAAATAACTTGCTTGAATACTCTTGAGAATTAGTTTCATTTCGGAAAATACCCCATTTCTTTTGTTTGATCCAACCAAGGTATCCAACTAGGGTGATGAGAGTAAATGTAAGCGTTCCAAGGAAACCAAGCATCAACAATGGAATGGGTGTTGGAGAAAAACCTTCAACCTGACTAACCCATGTAGGGTATTCATTAGGGACTTCAAGACCAATTTTAAAAAAATGAGGAATGATTTCAGCATAATCAGGTTGGATAAATAACACTGATACAACTGCACCAATTGCAAGCACTGCAACAAAAACTGCTTGTGTATATTCCAATAGTCGATATCTACCAACAAGAACAAGAAGCGCTGCAATAAATGAACATCCAATACCCCACCAAAGATAATGACCAAATCCAAATATCCATGACAAAGCTTGACCAAGAGAAGTAATAATGGATGCGGCAAAAATTGGAATAAAAATAAGCATAATTATGATAATAAGCCAATTAAACCAACCTTTCCTTGTTTTAAATGCAAACAGATCAATGATACTTATACCTGAAAGCATCGTAAACCGGCAGCTTACATAAGCAATAAGATAAGAGCCAAGGTTAATTGTGATTAACCAGAGAAAAGAAAAACCAAATAATGCACCGATTTGGGGGCCAAGAATAAGTTGCCCTTGACCTACGGTCAATGAGGCAACAATAGCGCCAGGACCAAAAAAACTAAGATATTTAATATATTTTTTCAAGGATGGTTTTTCGATTTGAACCTTTAAAGGTTCTGGAAATGAGATAGTTTCATCTGAATTGTTCATAGGTCATCATTTCTTGGCTATTCATTTAGATTTATATGTGTTCTTTTTTTTTGGGTCGATTAGGAAAAAACGATTTCATCTTTTGTTTGTAATTGAAGGGTTGGTTGTTTGATTTCCATTTTTTCACGTGCATTCTTGTCATAAGCTTCAACTCCACCAGCATCAGCAATGATTTTTTTCCCACTTGCAATTTGTTTTTGAATACTGATGTTCACTCTTTCCATAGAACCGGGGGCGATTTTACTAAGTCCACGTATTGCACCTGCAAGACCAAAAGGAATTGATTCCATCACCATGATGCTGCCAGGAATAGCAAAAAACCATCTACCTAGCGAATCTTCACCAAATTTTGTAATGGGAATACCTGCTGCGGCCTGCCGTTCAGCCTTTGGGCCAACGTGGGCAACAATCCATTCTCCATCAATATAGATTTCTCCTTCTCCTTCAATCATGAAATATCCCATGGAGTCATACCATTTTTTAACGAGAGGATCAACATCGACAACAGCATCATACCATGCTTTTATCATATTCATTGCAAACATTTTATATCTGGCTTTAATGCCTGCTGCTCGGCACAGAGCGATAAAAACCGAGATCAAATGAATACAAGTCCCAGTTCCTCTTTTTATGGTTTCACTAACTGGGTTGAAAGCAATGATTTCAAGAGTCATGTTTTCTTTTACAAAATGAAATGCATCCTCTGCAAATTCTTTATCTGTTTTTTTATAAGCGCCTAATTGATGTGCTAATGCAATGACTTCTGGCTCGTGATGATCGCAATGCAGTGTTGGACGAAGATATTTCTCTTCCGAAACACATAATTTCATAGAGGATTCAAAACTTGGAAGATCATAAGGTCTAGTTGGCCGAATATAACGTTCACTATTTGGTGGTATAATTCGTAGTTTTTTTAAATCACTTAAATTTAAAAGAAGGGTTTTAGCAAGTCCAAAACCACCACCAATCATCATCATTAACTGTGTTTTCTGAGGAATGTAATCTTTATCTTTCATCTCATGAAAAGACATCATAGTTATCGTGCTCCTTTAATCGCCAAGATCTGATGTTAACATTCGACGTACTTCTTCTGCACATCCACGTACATCAGCACCTTTCACACGTTTAACTTCTGGTTCAAGAACTGGCCCTGGTCGATCGCAGACTGGACATCGTTTCAATAATCTAACTTTATCGCCTGTAACAATAAATCCTGGGTAACTTCTTGCAGCCCCATCAAGAAATGCATATTGCCCCCATTCACCATATTCTGCGGGTTTGAATTCTTCATCCAAAACTAAGGGTTTATAAAATGAATATGGGGCGTGAAGATAATGTCCTTCTGGACATTGAGTTAACCAGCCATTTCCTTCAACCATACCGTAAATATCTAAACAGAATTTTTCTGGAATTCCTAAAACATCTTTAACTTCTTTTCTAAAATCAGATACTGGCATACGCTTATGTTCATGAATCTTCCAACCTCCTCCCGTTGCAACTCCGCCTCTTTCTCCAAAATTAAAACTTCTCCCTTGCTGTTTCAATTTTTCCATAACTGCATAAAGGATATATGGAGCTCCAACTAGCGTTATAGTATCATTTGCTTTATCGCGAACTTCAAGCCAATCGATGATGTCATCGATCATGTTTTTTGCTCCTTTACTTGCAATATGACGAACAATTTTGCTCTTTAACCCCTTTTTTCCATGCATTGTCATTTCAATTAATTCTGTATTGATCTTCCGGTCAATAGCCACTTCAACGTTTTTTACCGCATCAAAATATATCTCAAGGGCTTTTCCTGCGAAAATAAAATTAAGTTTAGGATTTGGCATTAATAAATAACCATATGAATCATGTTTCCATAAGGGGTAGATCATTGGGACAAGTGATTTGGCTAGGGTATATTCTGCATTTAAAAATGTGGTTTTATCCCGTGGGATAAATGTATGTCTTCCACCAGTTCCACTGCTATATGTTACATAGATTCCTGCTTCGTGAAATGCATCAATAACATCATCATATGTTGGTTTTTTTTGTTTTATAACAATTTTGGGCAGTTCCCCTGTATATATATTAGCAATCCATGTTGCATATTCTTTACCTTCAGGGTAATCTTTAAAGAATTTATCTGGAATAAGAGGAATTTTTGTAAGATCATCATTTGTTTTGATATCCTCAGGGGTTATTGAATGTTCTTTACAAAAATTATGATAAAAAGGATTGTTGTTATAATGGTGGATAAATGCTGCTTTGATGGTCTTTAACTGCATTTTTTCTGCTTCATCAAGTGGTATGCGGTAGATGTCTTTTGGTTTGAATAATGATTCATAAAGTTCAGGTTGTTCGGTTTTTTGTGGAGCATAACTTGAAATATTTTTATGAAGGTTGTCCATATAGGTGTTGAAATCAATCATGGTTTTTTTCTCCTTAAAACTTTGGCAATTGAAATTATTTATATTTATATTTGTCGTTCAAATTTTCGCTTATAAGCGAAGATGCTTAGAGTGTTCCGCAACAATCAATATAAAACTACTTTTTAATGATTGTGTTATTATTGTGTAATAAAAACCAATTTTTTTTGAACTTAATTTATTTTATGATAATTATGTTTTAGATTAATACAATCATAATCAGTGTTTTTTCATCATGTTTTTATAAAATAATCATGTTTTGTACTACAACCTATGAATGAAAAGGTACGTTTACAAAAATATTTGGCTCAATGTGGACTTGGATCAAGAAGAACATGTGAATCTTATATTGAAAAAGGTCGGATAAAGGTAGATGATGTAACCATCAAAGAACAAGGTACACAAATCGACCCTAATATACAAACCATAAAATTTGATGAAATGATTGTTACACCAAAACAAAAGATATGGATATTTCTAAACAAACCACCTGAATATATCTGTTCATCAAAGGATCCAAAAAAACGAAAAACATTTCTGGATCTACTTCCCAAAGAAATTGAAAGGGTTTTTTGTATTGGAAGGCTAGATTATATGAGTGAGGGGCTTCTTATCATTACAAATGATGGGGATGCTGCAAATAAAATAATTCATCCAAGATATGAAATAAAGAAAATATACGAAGTGACGACATATGAACCATTGACAAAAAAACAGATGGAACATATGGAACAGGGTATAAAATTAAAAGAAGAAATACTTAAAGTAATGAAGATAAAAAAAAATAATATGAAAAATCAACATTACTGTTATGAAATCATTCTTACGGAAGGAAAAACCCGGCATATAAGAAGAATGTTGGCGGAATTAAATATTCATATTGTATCATTGAAAAGAACACAAATCGGACCTATTCTACTTGGATCTATTAATCCGGGAGAATGGAGATATGCAACAAAAAAGGAACTTCAAAAAATAGAAAAGCATGTAAAGAGCAGCTAGATGCAAAATTTAAATATTAAAATGGAAATTTTCCCAAAATATTAAATGTACAATCGAAATTTCCAATTTTAAAGTAAATCAGATAAGGAAAAATGGAAAAAGCAAGGGTTATGCTTAAATACGGGTTGTTTTATTATTGCTCTACTTTCCATTATTAAAATTAATTATATAAAATACGCCCATTGCATGGAAATGGATACAAATAAAAAATTAGATTGAGGTATGAAACGTGGCCGATAACAAAAAAGACAAATCAGATCAACAACCTGTGAAAGAAAAAGTAAAAACTGAAAAACATTCAGATGACTTCAAATTCATTGTTCGATTATCAAATACGGATGTTGATGGTGAAAAAACACTAACAACTGGATTGACAAGTATCAAAGGAATTGGTAGACATCTAAGTTCACTTGTCATTGATAATTCCGGTCTAGATAGAAACCTCAAAGTAGGAACTCTCACAGATAAACAAGTATCTCTTTTACAGAAAGCGATTGATGGAATTCAGGAAACAGCACCCGCATGGATGTTAA
This sequence comes from Thermoplasmatales archaeon ex4572_165, assembly GCA_002254885.1. Lineage (GTDB taxonomy): Archaea > Thermoplasmatota > E2 > DHVEG-1 > DHVEG-1 > EX4572-165. Next base: position 29,430 of record NJDG01000012.1, on the reverse strand, counting down.
ATCATCGAAAGGACTATGAATCTGGAGAAGATATTCATCTTATAGGTCCTGAAATAGAGCTAAAACTTAGAGATGAAGTAAACATGATGCGTAAAATTAGATGCTACCGTGGCATTAGGCACGAACAAGGGCTTTCTGTGAGGGGGCAGAAAACCAGATCAAATAAACGTTCAGGATTAACACTTGGTGTTTCAAAGTCAAGAGGACGTTAATAATTGAATTGTAGGGATTAATATGGGTAAACCAAAATTTTCAAAGAAAAAGTATGAGACTCCAAACCATCCATGGAAAGAAACAAGGATAAAAGCAGAAAATGAACTTGTTGCAAAATATGGTTTAAAAAATAAACGGGAAATATGGAAGGCAGAAACGACCCTAAGAAGATACAGAGGTCAAGCTCGTGGACTTCTTGCAAGTATTGGAAGTGAAGATCCACAAGCAAAAAAAGAAATGCATCAACTTATTTCACATTTAACACGATATAATATACTTCCGTTGAATTCCACACTTGATGATGTGCTAGCACTCAATACAGAAATTGTTCTTTCCCGTAGGCTACAAACACTTACATATTTGAAAGGATTTGCAAGTACACCAAAACAGGCACGACAACTCATCAACCATGGTCATATTGCCATAGCTGGAAGATGTATAAATGTACCAGGTTATAGAGTTACAAAAAATGAAGAAAAAGATATTGAATATACTCAGGCTTCCCCATTAAACGACAGTGCACATCCTGCACGACCTAGCGGTGATTTTGTATCAAAAATGACTGGAGGTTCAGAACCTGCAGTTTCAGCCCCCATTCCTGCTAGAAAAGAAAAAGATGTTAAGTCAGCAGCAGGTAAACCCACAGATGGAAAACCTGTTGAAAAACAAAAAGTTGCTTCTGATAAAAAAAACAAAGATGCAAAACAAGTAAAACCTTTAAAAGAAGCATCTGAAACAAAGGGAAAAAAACCAGAAGAAAAAACTGAAAAACCTAAAAATAAAGGAAGTGATGAATAATGGCAAGAGAAGGTGTAGCTCATATATTTGCTTCATTTAACAATATCATTATAACGGTTACGGATATGACAGGTGCAGAAACCATTACTCGTTGTTCTGGTGGAATGGTTGCAAGATCTGCAAAAGATGAAGGAAGTCCTTATACAGCTATGAAAGTAGCTCAACTTGTTGCTGAAAACGCAAAAGATAAGGGTTTTGACCGTTTAAATATTAAAATCCGTGGAAAAGGGGGAAATAAATCAACAACTCCTGGACGAGGAGCTCAAGCAGCAATTCGTGCACTTGTCCGAACTGGCTTATCAACAGTTTTCGAAGGATAATGCTTTCAGAGCTTCCTAAACTCGCCATTGAAAACATAATAATCTATGATAATACAACAACTCTTTTTGATGAAATTGTAAGTCATCGAATTGGATTAATCCCAATTCCAACAGATTTAACTTTGCTTAACTTTCATGATGAATGCAGCTGCAAAGGAGAAGGCTGTCCAAGTTGCATGGTTCGTTATACTTTAAGTAAGGAAGGAGCGGGCATGGTTCATTCAGGTGATTTACAGGCAAGTGAAGAAAGCTGGAAAATCACCGAAGATAATGTCCCTATTGTAGAATTATTCAACAATCAACGTATCATTTTAGAGGTTGAAGCAATCCTTGGTCGTGGAAAAGATCACGCCAAATGGCAATCTGTAATTTCACCAGGATATCGATTCATACCAAAAATCAGATTTGATCCAAAGGATATAAAGGAGGTTGAATCGTTCATTAAGGAACTCCCGAAAGGACTAGTAACAATGAACAAGGACACCTTGGAATTAGATGATATTAAACATCTATCTGTCTTTGAATCTTATCTTCAAAAAGAAAAAATTGATTTCATATCTGTTGAATTAGATGAATCACATATACAGTTTCATTTTGAGACCGATGGATCTCTTAATGCCAAAGATGCATTAGATCATTCCATTCAAATCTTTGAAGAAAAACTTGATGAATTTGAAAAGAAGCTAAAAAAAATCAAGTAAACAATTAGTTTCCATTCTAACTTTTTTCTCTATCTTTTCAATAATTTTCTTTATGAAGAATAATACATTTTTTTTAAAGTAAAGAAATATAAGCAGTATATATTTATCATTATTGGATTGATATATTATGACAAATGCCATAATGGATGCCATAAAACAGCGAAGAAGCATTAGAAAATTTGAGGATAAACCAATTGATAAGGAGACTCTAAATCAAATCATTAATGCAGGAAAATATGCACCGTCTGCAAAAAATGATCAACCATGGCGTTTTATTGTTATTACAAATAGAAACAAGATCAAAGAACTTTCCAAAAATGTTCAAAATGAGATTAAAAAAATACTAAAAAAACGTTTTATTCTTCAGATTACTTATAAAGAATTGCGGAAGAAGAAAACATTGATGTTTCTTTATGGTGCTGCAATGGCTCCAAAAGATATAATCTTTTTTGATGCACCAGCATTAATATTTATCGTTACAAAAAAGAAACAATTCTATGATGAATCCTGTGCGTGTTGCGCACAAAACATGATGCTAGCAGCACATTCATTGGATATTGGAAGTTGTTGGATTGGATTTGCAAGTTTTTTGTCTTTAAATAAACAAATCATACGTGATCTTGGGGTTCCTGAAGGCTATCATATCTCAGCAGCTCTTATCTTTGGATATGGAAAAAATGAATCAAAACAGATACCTCTGCGAAAACCGATGGCTGATGTTATAAACCGGATTGAATAATTGTATGAAATATAGGTTTTGAAAACTTCTAATACATAAATGGAAAACGGTTTTTTTAATAACGATATTTCCTGAAAGTAACTTGATATACTTGTAGCTTAGGTGTTATAGACTTGAGTTCAAATCTCAGCAGACCCATTGACTTATAATATTTTATTTTAATAAATATTAAAATCTATTTTTTGATGAATGTTGCATTAGTTGTTAAATAAATGAGCTGGGGAATTATTATTAGGTTTCCTAATATATTGACCAAATGTGTAAAAATCAAATTTTGTTTTTGTTCCGCTGTTAAAATCTCCTACACTTGGAGGCTAGTATTAAGAGAGTTACACCAAATGAAAACAATAATACATCTATCACAGCGATTAATGGTTCAATCTTGAATGATAAAAGAAAAATAATTACATACAATACAAAAAATGCTAAAATAAAGGATACTCCACTAAATACAAGATGATTATACATTGATTTATTCATATCAACTCACATTAAATTGTTTTCAAATTACTTCTATTATTAATGTTTGTGTAAAAATTACAAATTGAAAATACCAACATTGTATCTACTAGAATGACTAATATGAAACATTCATAGGTTGTGATAGTTTACTCATCTTACAAGTTATGTCTGGAAAAATATATATGAATAAAAAGAATTTTTCTATTTTTCTATCTTTGTTAGTTGTGAGATTGGTATATAATATTTTATATATTGATTTCCATTTGAATCTAAATAATCGCCTTCTGGATCCTTAACCATAACAGTTGCACGTTTGGTAATACGGCTAATAACTCCTTTATAAAATTGCCCTTCATAATCAAATGATGCAAAATCACCAACATGCAAATTAAAAGTTTTATCTGCAATTTCATTCTGAGTGATTAATCGATGGGTTACATCTGTATGACCAAAAATATTATTACTTAAACGTTTAAAATATGGCTTTGAACAACTTGAAGTATCATAAAGTATATGTTCAATTACATGAATTATTTCATGTTCAAAGATGCGCATACTTGCTTCTAATCGATCATGACAAATAATTCCATTTATCTTTATTTCTCGTTCAATATCATTAAATGTTTTAAAAATTAAAAATGTAGATAGTGATAAGATGAAGGTATTTGAATCCTTGAAACGTTGCGTTTTTCCTCCTGCACTAGTCATTCGTTTCGATAATCTGAAAAATATTTTATCCTCATAATTATCTTTAAAAAACCCTTGGAAAAAATAAGTATCATATAAAGAAAAAAGGAGTTTTAGATCATATGTTTCTATCTTAACATAATTTCCTTTATCAATCATACTAGATTGATTAATTATTTGAGAGTATATTTTATGAGTTTTATCTTTTATCTCAGATGATGAATACGTAAGAGTATGTAAATCATTTTTCTTCATAATAAAATATGGAAAGAAAAAGGTAAATTTAAAGATTTATATATTTTTTTTAAAGAAGATTAGATGTGTGTCGATAAGGATTTTTTAAACAAAATTAGTATCAATTTTCTGAGCTGTTGCAACAAGTTCTTTTGCAGCTGTAATAGAACGCATCACTTTTGCTTTATTTCCAACAAGCTTGAATTTCCTCATCATAATTCCTCTAATGGGGTCAATTTCACCTTTGATAAGTTTTTGCCAATTTGAATATTTGCCAACATACTGAATTTCAGCATCAGGAATTGAGTTTGAGTCAGTAATCATCTTTGCTTCTCGACATTCACCATGCCAAAGATTGATATAAAATTGAATAGTTTCTTTAAAGGTAGCATCAGATTCAATAACAAAGAGGAAATCTCCTTCCCATGTTTCAGCTGCTTTTTGCCATGCTTTTCCTGGTTCGCCATTCAATGCATTCTTATATGCTTCTATCCATTCTTTACTTGGAAAATCATATGCCATAGTTGTGTTTCTCCCATTATTTAATTATTCTGGGAGTAATAAAGTTATATTTAATAATTTTGATAATAACCTATAACAAATATTATTTTTCTTCCATAGTTAGATTATTTAGTTGATAATCATACGGCTTATGAATATACTTGTTTATGTCGGATATAATATGTCCATTTTGTAAAATGACATATAAAGAAGAATGCTTTTCTTGTAATAAATTTGATAAATCAATTAAAATTTTAAGATCACAAATTAAGAAATCTGATATTGGGCCAAAAGTTGTGAAAACTCGTGAGGATAAAAAATCATTTGATCATAAAAGAGAAGTTAATAGATTAAGAGTAAGAAGATGGCTAAGTCAAAAAAGAAATGGATAGAAAAAATCAAAAAATTCATTATAGATTAATGTTTTATTGCAGTGTTTCAGATGGGAGTTTCATTCAAACCATTAACATTGATGGGTTTATCCAACTCAATCCTATTTCTCAATTTCAATGATTTCCAGACTTTCAAATAACTAGGTGGAAAGGTCACCTATGCGGTGGACCTATCCAACTAATAATATGATACTGGTAGTTACACATATTTGATTTCATAATTACTTTTTATACCTATATTTAGTCAGATATCTCAAAGATGAAATATCTTTTTTATAATGTACTTCACTTATTGTTTTGGATGAGTCTTAAAAAAATCCCAGATGATTTCACTAGCTGATACATCCATATATGGATCTTTTTGTGAACCTGGCCAGTAATGATCACCATTTATTATAGTATACAAAACAACTTCTGTACCACGATCTCCACCCAAATATGTTTTTACTGAGATATTTCCTTGTTCATCTATATCTGGAACAGGATTACAATTGTTCTTTTCAACCCAAAACGAAATAGATTGATTTACAGAAAAATCGATTCTTGTTCCACTTGTTCTATTCCCATGTCCTCCATAATATGGAACACTTTGATCAAGAAGCCCATGAAATGCAATCACTGAAACAGGATTATTTGGAACTGGTATTTGCCAGATGTTTTCTTCTTCTGTTGCTTGCCCACCGATTGTTCCAGCTACTGGTGCGATTGCAGCAATAATATCTGAGAGTTCAGAACCAAGACGATATGCCATCATTCCTCCATTTGAATGACCTGTTACATAAATTCCATTCTCATCAATATTTAGAGTTTTTTGAAGTTCTTTAATTAAAGCATCAATAAATCCAACATCATCAACATTATTTTCTAGTGCTGATCCGCAACAATAACCTGCATTCCATACTAGTTTATTCTTTAACTTCCCTGTTCCATCTGGGTATACAACAATAAAACCATGTTCATCTGCCAAATCATTAAACCCTGTTTTACCCCTCATGTTCTCTGAGTTTCCACCACCACCATGAAGTGCTATCAGTAACGGTTTTTCCTCTAATACATTATCAAAATCAGGTATGTGAATAAGATATGTTCTTGTTAATCCATCATATTCAATTGATTGTTTATCTGTAATGCACCCACTAAAAAGAGTGAAACTTAGTAAAATAATAATCATGAAAATTACTATTATTGACTTTTTTTCCATATTTATCGGCTCATTGCTTATTTTTTTATCCAAATAGATACTAATCTATAATATTTATTGTTTCATTACTTTTTTAAATTCAAGTTTTCAACCATTTCAATTGTTTTTAATTATGTAATCAATATTAAAATTTGTTTCAGCAATGGAAACCATTCACTCAGTTCCCATATTAACATAAAGAATAATTGTTTATTTTTTAGCATACTGATGTATAGTGTTCCCCAGTTACTCTCTGAATCATGGATATCTTTGGCTTTTGCTTTTATATTGTAGTTTCCGGTTTCACTCCAAGTATGATTTATCTTTACTTGTTCGCCTGATGAATATGGTCCAATCCAGGTATTGCCGTCATTATTACCATCTCCCCACTCCATATAATAAAAGATGTCGTCTCCATCTGAGTCGATTGTGGTAAATGTATATTCATATTTACTACCTGCTTTGCCATTTGATGGACCTTTAATATTTGGTCTAAGTGGAGGGTTATTTTCCTCTGGAATGATAATTATGGTTGGATTGGGATCAACTGGATCAAGGTTGGCCATCACTTCTTGTTCAGTGAACCATGCAGGCTTGTATTCCTGTCTGCTATATAACTCAGAAATATCTGAATAATGGGAGCTTTCAGGATCATCACTCTCAGACAGTGGAAACTGGCTCCAGGCACGTACGGGATTTGATAATTGAACAAGCATCATATAAGATGAACCACTATCGCAGTACATGATTCCATCATCGGAAATTGGGCCATGAGACATATGCAATGAGTTAAAAACATGTCCTGCACCACTGAGTGGAAGTATCTTATCTCCCCTTTGAAACACATGAATTTCTCCCCATGGAATAGTTAAGCTATCATATGTACTGTACATTGTTTCAGTTGCATGGATTAATAATTCTAAATATCTATGCATCTCTTCAACATTGAGATCTTCAGGTTGTGTTGGATCCAGAAGATTAACACCCCCAGTTTGCCTGTTCACTTCTTCGATCCACAACCTAGCTAGGGCTACTTCTTTAGCATCTGCATCTGCATTGTAATCCCATGCATTTAATACATCTATAGCCTGTGGAAGCCATCCCTCTGGATCAGATACGTTTTCACCTTCATGCTCATAGCAATAGTCCACTAGAGGAATCAGCATCTCCGCATTTAAACAGAAGTTGTCCAATGATATTTCTTTCATTCGATTTACTGTAAGATCCCACTTTGCGTCTAATAGGGCAGACGAACGTATGCCTCGAGCGCCAAAATCACCTCCAACAACATAATCTGGATAATCTCCTTCTTTAATTGTAGTCAACGGGTTGATATACCATGGTGCTGTGTTGCAGTTTTGGAAGAACTTGCTTTCAGGGTTGATTTCCTGCGGCAGTTCTTCAAGTGTTACAAGAGCCCCCCATTCTGTATTGGAAGTACTTCCATCTAATGGTCTTGTATAATCATAGTTGCCTTGACGATGAAACACACGGGCATTCCATATATAGAAAATGTTTCCATCTACATCCCCATAAACATGGTTCCAACGAACACATTGTAACATTGACAGTGCATCCTTAAAATCATCCAAATTCTGGGCCCGATTGTAAGCCAGGAATTGATCAATAGCACCTACCTGATCCCATGTACTCATTTTACCTGAGATTGCAATATTTTCTTCGTAGTAAACTATTGGACCATGGTGTGTATAATAAAACTTGACTTCCACAGGGCCTTCTCCAGCCACTTCAATTATTTCATTTATGATTTCTACATCAAGCCATTGCCCATCGTAACGGTATTTAAGTGAGTTCGTTTTGATAGTCTCGATGTATGCATCAGCGGTGTCAGGGCTGTTGGCAGTCAAAGCCCATGCAACATGGTCGTTATGTCCCATCATAACACCTGGTACCCCCCACATAGTTGCACCGGCAACATGATAATCATCACTTTCCAAGTGTACTTCATACCATGAGTTCATACCAGACCATAAAAGGTGAGGATCTGTCTGAAGCATAACGTGACCATCAGCAGTCTTTTCAGGTGCCACCACCCATTCATTGGATTCATAAACAGCACCCTCGTCACTAAATATGGTATAATTACCAAATCCATGTAATATTTCTTTTTGAAGTCGTCCTAGAGGTCGTGCGAGAATTATTAACTTCGTCCATGCTACTATCTCTTGGGGTGTAACTGGAGTTGCCCATTCTGGAACGTTCTCTGGGTTATTTTCCATGTAATAATTGACACCTTGTGCAAATGCCTCTACTGCCTCTCTAGCTTCAAAAGATAACTCATTATACTTTTCATCAACAATATGAGCTACTCTAAGTAAACGCATTTGCTTATCTGATGCAAGATACTCAGACCCAAAAACCTCTGCCATAGTTCCCTGGACAGTACGGTAGTTTTCTAACATCTGCTCAAGATGATCCTCAGCATGAGCAAATCCTTCACCAAAGAACATCGCATGATTCGATCCACCATATATGTGAGGTACTCCATAATAATCACGATAAATATGAACCTCATTTGGAGGAATGCCATTACTGGAAAAAGTAATATCATAATCTTTATCTGATATGTCTGAAATAATGTTAACATCTGCATCATTTGAATTAATATGTCTTGTATTAAATTTTGCAGGGAGCTTATCAAAATCTACACCAATATCTGTACCATCTGATGCAGATTTTTTTGCAGGACTTGTAGATTTTAAGTTAAAATTATAGTTTTCCGTGTCTTTGAATAACGGGTCAGTTGACATTGATTCAAATCCATATCCATGATATTCATGTTGAAAGTCTTGTAGATTTAACAAAACATTTGGTTCTTCTAAACAAAGATCTCCCCAGCTTACAACAACTGTATTATCTTCTTGATGATGCCATAAATTATGATGATATTGATTATCAACTGGCCCATATAGTTCATCAAGAATTGGTCTTCTATCTGTTGTTGTACTACTTCCAATAACAAGTGGTGCTCCATTTTTTGCTACGATACAGATGTTGTCATATACCTTTGAATTGCTGGATGGAATACAAAATTCTTCTGAACCAGGTGTTGCACCATTTAGATTCGAGGTTCCCTCATAGATATAAACTGCTCCACCTTCTCTTTCTACAATTGTGTTATGATATACTTTTGTATAAGGTGAGCCATAAAAAGTGATTCCCCATGCTTCATTTATTCCATTGTTATATACTAAATTATTGAATATCTCATTTCTACTCGATCGTTTTAGCCTAATTGATGCTTCCCCACAATCAAAGACGATATTATTGTTTATCATATTATTATCGCTTAAGACTAGATGCATACCTGCATCATTATCATAGATAAGATTATTTGAAAAAATACTATTTCTAACACCATACTCACCTTCTTCATATACACCTGGATGGCCTTTTATTCCACCACCATGAGCCGCAGTACCATCATTCCAGGCTCCTGTAAGTTCAAAACCATTTATCTTTATATACTCCACATTTTGCATATTAAAACAGGCATAACTTGTAGAATGAACAACAACACAATCGTCTTCAAATGCACTAAAAGTAATCATCTCATCGACATTACCAGAATTTCTAACATTGACAGTCTCATAATAGATTCCTTCTTTTACATATATCATTGTCCCAGGAATTGATCGGTTTGCAGCCTCCTGTATACGGTATAAAGGTTCTTCTTCAGTTCCAGGATTATCATCATCACAGTACATATTATTAATATCCACAAAAAGTATGACTGTTTCATCATCTTGAATATTAACTCTAAGTTCTTCTGCTCCAATAACAGTAAAAAGTAGAATAATTAAGGTAAATATGGCTACGATTTTTTTCATAATTTTTAATGAACGGAACCTATTTATAACGATTTGCCCAAATTTAACCCAAAAAACCTATTTTTTTATTTATATACTCTATTGTTTTGGAAGACTTTCAAAAAATTTCCATATTAATTCCATAGAGGATATATCATGATTAATTGGACCTACTCCAATTCCTAAATAATCCCCCTCTGATTTTGTGATTTTACCACCTGGCCATGTATGACCTCCATCTTCAAGAGTCCAAAGGACTACCTCCGAATTATTTAATCCAGGTCCATATTTTGTACAGGTTGCATTACCAATTCTAAATGTATCATATGGATCCAATGGACATTTATTATGAATAACCCATGATATCGTAGTATTTAAAACTGAATTTCTGAAATCTTCAAGAAAAAATGATGAAACTTGTTTTCCTCCATAATATGGGGCCCATTCATCAAGAATACCATGAAAATGAATTATTGGAACCGGAACAGGTGGAACTTGTCCAAATTCACCAATTGCTCTTTGACCTGCAACGGGAGCAATAGCTGCAATTTTATTCGACAATTCAGAAGCTAACCGATATGACATCATTGCACCATTTGATATGCCTGTTGCAAAGATTCGATTTTCATCAATATTAAAATACATCCCTAAATCATCAATTAATAATGATATGAAACCAACATCATCAATATCACTAAAAGAAGGATCGTTTTTTGGTGTTCTGCCATCATTCCAAAATAATAGACGATCATTCCATAATCTATGATGCCCTCCAGGATATACTATGATGAATCCTTCATTATCTGCAAGGATATCAAAATCTGTTTGATATCTCACTGCACCTGGGTATCCTCCGCCACCATGTAAACATAAAACCACGGGTGTTAAAATCTCAGGGTTATATCCAATAGGAATATGAAACTTATAAAAACGTGAAACATTCTGAACTTCGATTCTACGGCCATAATCGCCAGTACCATAGCTATCTTGTTGTGTTATCCAGTTTACATCCCATCGGTAATCTTCACCCCCTAGACCTATATTTTTAAGACAACCTGAAAAAACTGTTGATGTTAATAATATTACAAATATAAATGATATGTAAACCATTTTTTTATTAATAATATTTATTTTGATGGCTTTCATTATTACAACCTTTTACTTTAAATATATATTGATTTATAAGTTTAATTTGATATGATTTTTTCTTTTGTATTGAAAATCTGGAAGATTTCTGGGAAAGCTGAATAGTTCTGCTGTGGCATTATTATCCCACCATAGGTGTTTTGCTCATCATAATCACTTTGTCCCCCACTTATTAACGTTGTTTTTAGATATTTATGAATCATTAATTCCTCATTTTCATCCCTTATTAAAATTCCTTTTGTTATATCTTCAAATTCATATATGCAAGTACCAAAATGCTGTTTTAAATTACCATCTGGGTTATCAGGACATGCAAATATGAAAAAACGACCCTCTTCTTCAACTAGACTAGAACCAGAAAAATACAATCCACCATATTCTTTTGAATTATTTGGTTCTAAAAGAGTGTTTACATACTGCCACGTTTCTCCATGATCATCAGATGAAAGTAGTATTGTTTTTCCAATATTCTGATCATTAATAATTACATGACCATTTAGACTTAGATACATTATATCATCTACAACAAGTGAACCTGGTTCTGAGTAAACAACGAATTCATTTAAATCCTCATGTAAACTACTCAAATCAATTAATGTTTCAAAAGGTTTCGGAGGGAATATTCCTGATCCAAATAATGGGATTTCCTCAGACCATGGACCCATTGGATGAGATGCATATTTGTATGCAATCCAGCCATATTGAAATAGTCTATTCTCTGCCTCATAAGGTGAAATTGCAAAGTATTTATGCCAGAATATTTTCCATTCTTTCCCTGGATCATTTGGATCATTTACTAAGCTGGATACTTCATGTCTCCATACTCCATTGATTTCAGTTTCATTTTCAAGAATTATTGTTCCGTTTTTCCCTTGATTAATTGTTTGAACATATGACCATGTTTTCCCATGATCCATTGATTTAGCAAGATGCGTGTGCACATATTCAGGTGCTTCAACAGGCGAGTAAGCCATCCATCCTGTTCCATTTTGATCATATTCAATAGATGGATCATAAACCCCATTTAATGCGGTTTCACCAATGATATTTATTTTCTCATAATAATTATCTTCTGTTATACATCCACAAAGAGAAATATAGAATAATATTAAAAAAATTCCGATCGTTATGATTTTTTTATTCATATAATATCACCAATATTCTGTAAATAATTTATATATTCATTTAATTTAATTTTTTTTTTTTGTATCCATGTTATCTAATAACAATCGTTGTTTTAGCTTAAATATTAATTAAATAATAGGAGCATATCTTTAATAAAATTATGCCATGATATTGATTTTTCAAATAAATTTTGTAAAAGCCCATACATTTGAATATGTTTTGATTTTGTTGTTGAAAGAGTAACTGGTATCATATCTATATCATTTGCATCATCGACATTAGCAATGATTATATAGCCTGTGAAATCCTTGTTTGTTTTATCTGGTGCATTTATTGTCACATCAACGTAAACCTCTCCATCAATAGGAGTTAAATCTACACCTGAATTTGGTTGAAATGACCATATCCCCCATTCAGGCCATTCAATGATTGCCCATTCTAAATATGAATCTATATGACCTGTATTTGATACACTGAATTGTCCTGATACCTCAGTTTCTGGGCCAACATTACTCCATTGTAATGACCCCTTGCATGTAATATCTGCTGATGAGTCACTTGCTTGATTTCCACATATTAAATAATATATTTTCCATGCTGGAATATCAAAATCTATTAGTCCTGGGCTTATTGTTTGTTCAATGCATTGTAAACCATTATTTTCTACTGAATAAATAATAACTGGTGTCCCTTGTGCTATCGGAATTGAGATATTTGTAGATGCTTCGTATCGATTTGAAATACCCATTCGAATGATCTCATTTTCTTTTGATGCTAAAATATCTATTTGTGATGACTCACTGGAAATTTCTAGAATATTTCCCTTACAAATCTCACCTATGATCTGCATTGCATGATATTGTGGTTTTTTTGTAAATGGAGGGAGTGTTGAGTATGGCGGCATCGATACATCCGATGTTATTAATCCTTTACATCGTGGTTCATAATTTGAATCGACAAGGCTGAAATAGACAATTTCATCCATTCCCTTGTTTATACTTTGTGATATTGCTCCAAATAAGAATAAAGCAGAATAATTTGATCCAAAGAAATAATGGGATGTGGGTACTCCTCCTCTAAGATTAAATTCAGGCATTGCTATTTCTTTATCATATCCTTTTTCATCTAGTATTGTTTGTATTTTTTCAACGTCTTTCCCATATCCCTCGACTTCTTCAAGACACCATTTGAAATACATATCCCATGAAACAATATCTGTGTATTCCTCTGCTGATTCTAAGATTCTTGAAATCCAGTATTCTTTTTGTTCTTCCCCAAAGCTATCGCCTCCCACTCCAGATACACATATTTTTGTCTGTTGTATTCTTTCATCTGGATAACTTTTAATTCTTTCCCCTACTTTTTGAAGTATCTGAATATATTGATCAATAGCATCATCTCTCTCTAAATATTCATTAAATAAAAGGTTTGGTTCTGCAAAAAAATGTATCGCTGAAATCAGATATGGTTCCCGTTCAGTAGCTGGATCAATGATATCTGGTGCAACAAGAAAAATAACCATTGCAAGGCATAATTCAGCATATTCATCCATCTGGTTTTCATCCCATAATGCCGGATGTTGTGATATAAAACAGTCAGAGCTCCATTGAATGTTTACTATTGGGCTGATATTTAATTCATGGAAAAAAGATGAAAATCTTTGTTCTGTTGAAGAGAAATCAAAGCCATCCCAATTTATATGAAATGGGTCAGAATCATCGTTTTCTGAGTTGCCATTGCTAGCTCGTTCCCTCCATCTCCATGAAACATAATGATTAAATGTTCCAAGATTCAAATCTTTTGTATATGCTGTATATAGTTCCTCATACTCAAATCCTGGATAAGAAGCAGCACCAATTTTTGCTTTATGATCTGTTTCCTCATTTATCAGTATTGAAACATCTTGATTTTCAAACTCCGGAATGAAATAATATTCCTCTGAAATTGTAAGAAGCAAGCAACGTCCTGTTGGATACTGAAATGTATTATCATCTATCCAGATACCTATCCGTGCCTGAGAACTGGTTTCACCAGTAATTGTTGCATACCAGAATTCTTCATCATTATTTTCTCTTTGAAAGTCTTGTTTTTGTTCAAAACATTCATTTAGATTTGTACATCCCAATGTAAATGTTGACCGTAGATTATCCGAAGCATCATATAGTTTAATGGTTCCTCTTCTATTTTGAAATGGTGCTAGTTCATGGTTTACATAAAAGGTAAATTGTGGTTTATTTACTTTGAAATACATCGTAGCTGTTTCTTCTTCTTTTACACGAAATATTCCTTTATGTGGTAATCCTAACATTACAAATTTCCAGTCAAATGCTGGTCCAGAGAAATTCATTGAGTAAGAAAACCTTGTTCCACAAGCAACCATTTTATAGGTCCCAGCATCTAAAAAATTAACATTTTTTGTTTCATCACTTTCACTATGATGAAAGATGATTTCATCATACAAATCTCCTTTTTGATTAAAGATTTTAAAGTTAGCATTTCCATCGTAATAATTATGATGAAACGTAATTGCTAGATTTCCATTTTCGGGAACAGAAAAATAAGTAATGGTATCAGCCATAAGATATGAAATTGATGGAGGGTCTTGTTGAATTATGTTTTTTGCTTGTGTTTGATGATTATTTTGAAATGAAATTGATGATAGAATAATAAGAAGCATAATTGAGATATTCAATAGTTTTCGCATTTTTTTTTTTACACCTATTTAATATATCTAATAAATATATCCAACTCAAATATTATATATTTTTTCCAAAATTAATACTAAGTATCTATTTTTTTAGATGGTAATATTATGGAAAATAATTTTTACATTTCATTAAACATAAATATTTTATTGAATACTAAGAATCTTAAAATCATACGAATCAAGATTAATAGCAAAATCATAGAGATTACTACCTAATATCGATTGTTTTTCTCCTGTGAGCTCATTATACAGAATATATGTAGATGATTCAGATAAACCAATTTTTTCCAGAGGGATCCTGAGTTTACATGAATTTTGTGTATCAGCAAAATTCATTATCGCAAGAACATGATCATTTTCATAGGTTCTTAAAAATGCAATAGCATTATCTCCCCCATTCCAAATATCATGAATTTCCCCATATCGAATCGCTGGATGATTAGCCCTGATCTGTAGCATCTGTTTATAAAAGGGTTCTAATGTTTCATCAGAAGAGGGTCTTATTGGGTCAGTACGTTTTTGTTTCGATTTTGATGAGGCTTGTTCTTGACCTGCATGAATCACAGGTATCCCTGGTATTGTTGAAATCAAAGCAAAAAGTGTTTTTTGCGATTTTGGAAATGCAATGGATACTCGTTCAGTATCATGGTTTTCAATAAAGTTTGCCCGTGTTCCATTATAAAGAATTGTTTGATTTGTTAGAAACGATACTACTTCCATTGATGTTGCCTTGTTATAGACAATGTCATCAAGAATGGTCTCAACTAAGGGATTGTCTGGAGTTGGAGATCCATTTGTAATCACATAATGATACCCAAAAAGAGGTGATCCACCCATAAATCCACAGAACTCATAATTATATGCCACATCACACATTTCATCAAACAATGGTAGTTCATTGCTATCATTTTCTCCCCATAGAAATGTTGGTCCTGAAACCTCAGAAAGAAATATCTTTGTTTCTCTCCATTATTATCTGTAAGAATCCATTCGGGATGTTCTTCTGCTATATAGCTTCCTTCATATGCAAGAGAGGTCACAAAATCAAGAAGAACCC
The DNA here is from genome assembly GCA_002254885.1 of Thermoplasmatales archaeon ex4572_165. Taxonomy (GTDB): domain Archaea; phylum Thermoplasmatota; class E2; order DHVEG-1; family DHVEG-1; genus EX4572-165. Next base: position 13,338 of record NJDG01000012.1, on the reverse strand, counting down.
GGATATTATAGGTATGAGCAGTTTCGACAAGTGTACTTAAATCATCCCCATTTCCAAAACGAGGATTAATGACATAATGATCTTTAATGAGATATGCTACATCGGGGTCAGGATATACGGTTTCCATGATTGGAAGAATATACATGGTATGGATACCAAGTTCTGCGATACGAGGGATATCATTTGTTAAATCCTGAAATGAATGATTGAGATAATAATCGATATTTACTTCATAAATAGGGCTATCTTTTATCGGTGGAAACAAAAGAGTTTGTTCATCTGTTTCTCTAACTTTTAATATGAAATATTCGATAATTCGTGCTAATATTGGGTGTCTTTCATATAGAATATCTACTAGATTCATTAATGAGAATCGATGTTTTTGTTTTGAATTTGATATAGATACTTCAACCGTTCCCCATTCACTTTCAGCACTATGAATATCTTTTGCCTTCACATGGATTGGATAACTTCCTTTTTCAGCCCATGTGTGATTCAAAGAAATGGGTTCACCTGAAACATATGGCCCCATCCATCCTTCAATTGTTCCATCTCCCCAATTTATAGTGTATGATAAATTATCATCATCTGGATCTGATGATGAAAAACTATATTCATATCGATTTCCTGCTTTTCCATTCGTTGGTCCATTTATCAAAGGAGTAGATGGCGGCATATTATCAGTATGGATAATTACAGTTAGAGAAGCAGTTTCATTTTGAAGTACCGTAATTGTATTTGTAATAATATTATTATCATATTTTGCAGTTATTTCAAAATCACCATGAAAACATTCCTCTGATACTATTCCAGATTGATTAGTAATACGTGTTACATGGGTTTCCCATTCATTGAACATGATCTCTTCAAATGCTAACCCTGCAGGTCGAGGAGTCCAATCTGTGGTATATAATGCAGTATCAGGTCTCCAATGATGACCCTCCCAGAAACCCCATTGAATGATACCATGAACCGATTCATGACTGTATAATGCAGTAAGCAAATCTCTGATGTATTCAGCCTGAAAATCCCAGTGTCCTTCTGTTCCAATATCCAACTCAGTGATAAATATTGGCAGGTTGAGATTTGACATTTTATCAAGACTTTTTAAAGCATTTTCTGGTGTGACAATATGTGGGGTACCTAGATGACTTTGCATTCCTAGCCCTTCTATTGGTGCACCTCGTCCTTGTAATTCTCGAATAAGTTCTATGACTTGATCTTGTTTTGTTGGATTGTTAATCAACAAGCCATTATCATTATACATTAAAAGAGCCTCAGGATCATTTTCTTTTGCTTTCAGATAGCAATCTGCTAGTAGTTGAATCCCACATAACTCCCATATTTCATCATTTGTTATTGCTTCATTAATAACATCCCAGTGGACAACCTGTCCTTTGAATTCTTTCGAATAGTTATCCACATGTGAAATGACACTTTCATAGATATCTTCTGTTGATTGTTCTTCTAACCAGTCGGGGCAATGATGAAATGATGGCCAGAAAAGACAATGTCCATGAATTGGGATTTTATGTTCCTCCGCCCAATCAAAAACATAATCAACAGAGGGATATGCCCCTTCTATCATCTTCCATTTTAAATGGTTTTCAATAGTGATCATGTTAAAAAGTTTTTCAACCATTTCTACATATTTCGGGTTGTAGTCTCTACCCCCATAAAGATTTGCAGCAACAGCTACTCCAAATGGAAAATATTTTTTTGTCTGATTTATCGTGATTTCCACTTGTTCCAATGGAATATTGTTCTGATTAATACAGGAAATTGTCAATGGTGATTTCCTTATTTTCTCAATTCTTTCAAGCGCGGGTTGTCTCCAATTATCTGAATTATTTTGAATTCCAAAAAATGGATGATAAATCATATCTGGATTTAAGGAATTAATATCTATATGAGGCCCTAGATTCTTAAATGAAATATTTGATATTTCAAAAAGACTGGTTTTTTCTCCAAAAAAGAAACATAGTTCAACCTCTTCTGCATCCCAATTGTAAAGGCCACCATCAAACGCAATTGTATAATGTTCTGTTGTATTTGAACTTTGGATGTCAATCCAAATATATTTCTCCCATGGATCACCATTGTCCTGAACTGCAACAATTAGATTATTATCTGGATTTTTTATATTGAAGTTTAAAAGAAGAAGGTCATCCGTATTCACCGAGGTTTTATACTCCTGTAATAACTGAACATTCCAAAGTTGCTCTGGTTTATTAAAAACATCTATTTTTAGAATATTATAATCATTCCCAGGTATCAAATCATAGGTACAATACGAATCGACTCCACCTAGATTCCAGTGATCTAAATCATTTTTGAAATCACCATTGTAAATGATATCTCCCTCAAGAGCCAATCCATAGATATTCAATTGAAGTATAATTAAAAGGCAAACTATCAAACTACCACTTTTTTTATTCATAGCTATTTCTCCATAACATCGACAAATAAATTAAAAATACACAAAGGGTTTTTCGAATAGTACTTCTAATTTTCATATGCATCTTATTCTCCCTTTTTTTCAATTATTACTTGATATTTATAGTGTAAATCTTTATATAATAATTAAGATAATAATGCCTTATATTGTTTTCGTATTAATTATGGTCTTTTAAGATGATCTAATACCAATATAGATGAAAAATATTGCATAGTGAAACAATAGTTTTCACCTATTTCACAATTGAAAATATCATGATGAACATATCAATCTATGTTTTTATGATGTAAACCAAGTATTTAATTATAAATAAAATAAAAAAAAGATGATTTTAGGAATTTTTATTTTTTAAACCAAAAGAATTGATTAAAAAACAGTTAAAATCTAAAATCTTTTTGGTTTACGTTTTTGGTAACAATCTCTGCAATATACAGGTCTTGTTCCATCTGGTTTAAATGGTACTTCTGTTTCTTTACCACATTCTGCACATGTTACTTTATGCATTTCGCGAGGGCCACGGTCGTATCCGCCCCCTCCGCCTCTATTGTCTCTATACATATCTACTATTTCCTATCTAGATTACTATAAACAATCTAGTTAAAGTTTGACAACACCATTAGGTATTTAAGATTTTTTATTTCAACAGATAGATAATTATTCATATTATTTTATAATTAATACTAAGAATATTTGTTCTCATCTATTAAAAAAAAATAAAAAACACATTATTGAAAATAAGTTTTAATGTAAGAAAGAGAGGAGGTATAATATAGGGGACAAAAATAATTTCCCCTCTCTTCCTCCAAATGATTGTTACACTAATTATTATGGTTATTATAATATTTATATATTTGCTTAACAGTTGTTAATATATGATACATATGTATCATTAATATCCTTTTTTTCATATATTGTGTGGATTACTATTCATTTTGATTTAAAAATTATGATTTTGATAACCAAAGAGAATCGCTACTTATAATATTTACAAAAAAAAATGTAATTCAAGTTCAAATACAATTAAACCTATCAAACAATTTAACCTGATTAATATGTTTATTTTGAAAACAAATCAATCAAAGAATATCATCATGAATGCCATTGCAAAAATAAATCGTATAGGAAAAAATGAACAGTAGAACTTTTAATGGTTTCAGAAAGCTCAATTGAAGATGAGTTCATTTTATATTCCTCTTTTATTTCAAAATGTGAACTATCATCAATTACATAATGAACAATTGTGTATGAGTTGTTCCAGGGGATATTATCTAGTATGATTTGATACTCTTGATCTCCCGCTTCATAATTGCTTATAAGAATGCTGATATTTGATTGATCTTCCGAAATACCTCCCAAATATGTTATTCCTGATAATCCACCTATTTTCTCTGTTTGTATACGTTTTGGTGTTTTCTTTTCCATAATGTTCATAATTTTATATGAAAGTGAAGGTGTTTTGTATGTACCATCATATGAAAATAATGATAAATCAAAACCGATAAAACGAGCAAGTAAATTATTATCACCCGTTCCACGATATCTAAAGGCATAATCTATTCCTGTATCCTGCAATAAAGTAAGTGTACTTGTTGTAAATGCAGCATTTTTTGCATTGTTTTTATCGCGCTGTGGAAATCCTATATTGATATTCCATTCAGTGTTAATACTCTCTGTGTATTTTAATCCAAAATTATCTAGTAAATTTCTAACATTTTTTGATGCTTCATATATTTGAAATGGAGTATCGGCATACATATGCCAACTATAGAAATCCAACGGGATATTATGTTCTAAAACATATGTTAAAAAACCCGTTGTATAATTTACATTATTTATTGAAGATGTACATGGCCCTCCAATCTTTAATGATGGATTATATTCTTTTAATTTTTCAGCAGTTGTCCTATATAACTCATAGTATTGTCCTGCGGTTCCATTGAAAAAACCCATAAGGTCAGGTTCATTCCAAATCTCAAAATATTTGATATTATAATTATATCCATCTGCCCATCCATCATTATAATGCATGATTATATGTTTACAGATCTCAGCCCATTTTGTAAAATTAGATGGAGGTTGACGTAACTGTTCTTCAATACTCGCACTCTCTCCTAACCTATAAAAAACTTTACAATCTGCATTTATAATGCCCGAAATGTAACGATCACTAATACTAAAATTATAACTTGATTCAAGAAATGGATCTAAAGAAAAATCTGGGAAAATTGAACTGACATCAGTGGGACCATTGAAATCATGAGTTCGAATAAAATCAATTCCAACTTCTTGATATTGTTTTGTTAAATCTACTCCATCATGATTATCATGATTTGGTAATGGGCCACAATTAATCTCACTAAGATAATGAATTACCTTGTCTGTTTGAAGACAATCAAAATGGATTATATGATCTTGTGATTGAACACATGAAACCAAATTCATCGATAAAAGGATAAAAGAAGATATGATAAAAATATTGACAAATTTTTTCATATAATTTATGATATAATATGGGTTGAATATAAATTTTTGTATTATCAACTTTCTTCATGAAATTATAATTATGTTACCAATATATTTGTTTATATTGCATTTCAAATAAATTAAATTTTTTCAATATTTAAATTAGGATTACTCATTCAATTTAAATTCATTAATAATTTATGAATTATTCGTCAATTAACTAAAAAATTTTTATAAATATTTATTAATAATGAAGATAATACATATAAAGATCAAATAATTCAAAATATGGGGGATAACATGAAACGATCACTTTCAATCAAAAGCATCGCGCTTTTTGAATCAATACGACCATTTACAACTCTTCTTGGCCTTGGCGGGGCATATTTAGGCGGAATCATAGCTGGTGCATCACCATTTTCAATTCCCTTACTTCTAGCAATGGTCGTTGTTGGCCTTGCCACAGCAGGAAGTATGCCATATAATGATTTCTTTGATCATGAAATAGATAAAATCTCCCATCCAAAACGACCTATTCCGTCTAAAAGAATAACGGCAAATGAAGCATTATATTTTTCATATGTATTATTTGGTCTTGCTCTTGTGATTTCATTCTTTATAAATTACATCTGTTTTGGTATTGTCTTGATGTCAATAGGACTTTTATATGTCTATGAGGTGTACATGAAAAATCAAGGTTTTGCAGGAAATGTTCTTGTAGCATTTATGGGTGCAATATCTTTTACCTTTGGTGGTGCAGCAGTTGGAAAGCCATTTGCATCAATTATCCTTTCACTTATTGCATTTTTCTTATTTACTGGCAGAGAAATACTAAAAGATGTAGAAGATGTTAAAGGCGATCTTCTTTCAAGAGTGACACTACCTATGAGAATTGGTGAAAAAAATGCTGCCATTGTTGGAGCAGTTGCATTAATCATAGCAATAATTCTAACGCCTTTTCCATATATTCTTGGACAATTAAAGATTGGATACCTTATTTTCATTTCAATTGTTGATTTTATCTGTTTATATGCAATCATTGAAACTTTAAAAGATCTTAGAAATACAACAAAAACAGTAAGTCTCTTACGAATCGCATCAGCTGTTGGTATTGTTGCAATCATTATTGGTGCAATACTTTAAAAAAAATCTAAGATTTAATTGATTATTGATCATATCCATATGCATCAAACATTATTTTCCAATTTTTATAAATCTTCTTTTTTAGAGAAATATTAAATTGATATTCCTCAGCTTTATAATTTTGATGTTCATCGACATATTTTTCAAAAAATGGTTTTGCAGATTCAAATTGTGGGATTCGAAGTTTTTCGTAGGTTTCTTTAAGTGTTTCAACAGGGTTATTAACGAATTTGTTATATCCAAACTCAATTAGATTTTCTTTTGGAATCAATGATTTTTCTTTTAGATATTTTGAAAATAGTTCTTTATAGTTATATAATATATTTTCATCTAATGTTTCTGAATCAATATGTTGAAATGAAAAGATTGGTAAGATCTTTTGATAGAGTTTCCATGTTGACATATAGACCTTATATGGGTCTCGGTGAATATGAATAAATTTTGCGTTTGGATAAAGCTCTAAAACATGTTTGATTTTTCCAGTGTTGACAAGGCTTTTTAACAATACGGGTTTTCCATTATTTTTATATGTGATTTTTTTTACGAAGTAATCATATGTTTTCTTCCAATGTTCAATGTTTCCATTATTTTTATTATTAGATACAGAATATTTATCAAAATATGATTTTAAATTTCTTGGAAAATACCATCCATGATAAAATGAATGAGGGCTTAGATTTGCGATTGCATATTCTTCCTCATATGGTAGATTAGCATTCATTTCTAGATCATCCATAGGTCGTTTTGTTGGAAGATGATTTTTTACAAGATTTTTAAATAATTCTTCTTTTGCAATAATTATCCCTGGTGTCATTGTTTCAAAGGTTGATACGTACGCTAGATTTGGATCTTGACCAAGGAGATAATGTAAAAAGGTTGTTCCGCTTCTAAAATGTCCTACGATAAATATAGGTTGAACGTTTTTTACTTGTTGAATCTTTGAATCAAACTTTTTTCTTTCAAGGTATCTAAATGGAGAAAGTGCAAGAATCATACTCGTAACATAAATTGCTTTTGGAATGAACTCCCAATCAATTTTAAAGTTATTATCTCTTAGTATTCGGACCCAATTCACTAGTGAAGTACCAGATAATGGTTGTTCGCCAAGTCTTAGGTAATCTTGCTTATTGTATTCTAATGAATTCATGGTATTGTTTTCAACTCCAGTTTATTATCAAATATTGCAGTTACTTTGTTTATTATCTAACTATACAATTAATTGTATATTATAAAAATTTTTACTTAAAATAAGGCAAAAAGAGAATATTGATACGTTAAATTCTCATTATAATTAAAAAATTCTACAAATTGACATTACTCTCATCATAAACTAATATAAACAATGATGATCCATCAGTTACTAATTCAAATGTAATCATATATTGACCCTGTTCTTTAATTGTAAATCTAGAATCATTCCATGAAGGAAGCCAGCGACCATCATTAAAAATTCCTCTTATAAATTGACATGAATTATCACACCATAATACATGATCTCCTGCATTCATTGAAGAATATACAATTTTTGATAAATTTTTTATCTTAAGCTCACTTGAATTAACATTTATATCTGATCCAAACGACACAGACATTATCTCAGATGGAACATATAATGAATGTACATGAGTGGTTCCTTTTAGTGAAAATACATCTGAGACATCTCTTGGATGTCCAATATTAACTATTGTTTCAACGTTTTTTTGTAATCTAGTAAGTGATTGTGAAAACTCATCCTCATTTATTACATGATAGCTCATTGTCAATCCCTGAACAACTAAAAATGAAATAAATCCAATAACTGAAATGCTTATGATTAAACGTATTGGTATCATTTCTGAACCAAATATATTCTCAATAAATCTAATCATTTTTTACCCTCACTTTATATTTATATGTTTAGTAATTTTAGGTTCATTTCCTCCGTGCCAGGTTTTCCTTGGTCGAATTTTACAGATATGTGCTTGCTCCATAGTATCATCAATAATATTGCATACTCCTTTTTCATGACCCATTTTCTCAATGATAGATTCAATGTTTTCATGCATATAGCTAGGTCTTATCTGATGAAGAGCTTTGATATCATGTTGAGAGGTTAATCGATGACAAAAAACAAGATCTGAATGTGAAAAAACTTCTTGATCTATTGCACTAGGCTGTTGTGTGGCAAGTATTAACGATAAACCAGGTTGTCGCCCTTGGCGCAGCCAATGTTCAATCAAGACGGTTTTACTGTAATGGTCCATATGTTTTGGAAGGAAAATTTGTGCTTCATCAATGGCCATCCATATCTTTGGCACATAATCACTATTTTTTTGTTTTTTCATCTGATCTATTTCTTCTAATCTTCTTGCTAAAACCCGTTTTTGAAAAATAAGTTCACTGATTATTCCTGTGATCATCTGTTTTAAATGAATTCCAGGTAAATTACTGATATCAATAATATTTATCGATCCAGGTTTAAAGATCCTCTCAATACATGATTCTTCATTTGAAAAGATCCCTAATGATCTTGCATAATGATAGAAATTTTCTGCAATATTTTTTATTTCTTTGGTATGAGCTACATTATTTTTAATTTCATCAAAAATCTCTTCTAATGAGAAATCTAAATATTTTTCTTTTAGATTATTAATAGCTTGGATCAGTGCTATACCAAAAGAGCTAGTTGGCTTTACATCAAAAAGTTGACACCAAACATCCGCACTGAGAAGATATGCAGGAATTGACAAAAAATCATCTGTGATCTCATCATCTTTAACATCGGAAATTTTTGGCCTATAAACATTTATATCAATTGCATCGGGTTTAAGATCCCATTTATCAAGAATGTCTTCTTCTTTCTTATTTGGATATTTCATTGTCCAGTAGATACCAAGTGTATCGATTATAATAACAGACAAGTCATTTTTTATTTCTGTATCTAGATTTGCAATTTCCTCAATAAATACTCCCATTGTATATGATTTTCCATAACCTCGTTTTCCAAAAATACTTATGATATGAGGATATTTTGCATCAAGGTATACATTTTTTCCATAAGATCCATCAAGAGCATAGAATTTTCCAATTGACAATAAACCATTTTTATCTTCACTTTTTTTCCCAAATACGTATGTTTTTTTTGATAAAGGATCATTTTTCATTTTGTATTTACCTCAAAGATAATTTCTAAATCGCAATTTTTATTATAATTATTCAGTTAACTATATAATATTATAAAACATTAACTGTTCAATGGATAAATCACTATGTCCCATACAAAAAATTGAATCATCTCAAGATTCAACAATAAAGTTACAATGTAGATCTTGCACATATGGCTCTGCATCACTTTTTGACTCAATATGTCGAAAAAACATATTACAAAATCTATCAAACAATCCATCCACAACCATATTAATTCTTAATGATTCACTGGTAAAGCTTTACAAGGGACAAAATCTTAAACTTCTGAAAAAGTTAACTACCATAATTGAAGAAATAAACATACAATATCAAATTAACTCCAATAAAAAAAACAATCAAACAACTAAACATGCTGAACAGCTTGAAATCTTAAAAAAAACATCAGAAACAGATCCATTTGAAGCATACCTAACACTGCAGGATCTGCAAAAAGACAGCAGTCAATTAAAATCATTATTTGAAAATATACAAAAAAAAATAAATTATGATTATTCATTTAAAAAAACAAATGACAGTAACATTTTTTATACAACATTCATTCGGCCTTATGTCCGTCCAGGTTTTTTGGATTCATTCATTCAAACCGAACCGCCACATGATGCAATTTTTGAACAGACTTACAAAATAGACAATGAAAAATCTCTATCTGCTCGTGTTAATCTTTATACGCATCCATCAACCATAGAAAAACTCTATTTTCTTTATCCTCCTGAATTCAATCTCCCTCAAAAAGAACTACTTTTACTAGAAAAAGTAAGAGAAAAACTATCATTTCATCGACCAAAAGATACCGGTTTTCTCCAACCTAAAAATTCAAAGGAATACTTTAAAAGATTCGCACGTACAACTATCACATCACTACTGGAAACACAAGATCTCAGTTTACAGGCAGCTCAAATAGATGAACTCTCTGAAATTTTTTCAAGAAACACATCAGGCTATGGGATCATTGAATACCTTTTAGAAGATGAAAACATCCAAGATATCTATATTAATGCACCTGTAAACAATAATCCTCTCCATCTTGTTGTAAATGGAGAAGAATACACTTCAAACATATATCTATCCGAAGACGATGTAGAGGCTCTTGCCTCAAGATTCAGAAGTTTAAGTGGAAGACCTTTTTCAGAAGCATCACCTGTCTTGGATATGGATCTTCCAGCATTTCATACTAGGATTGCAGCAATTAGTAATCCTCTAACACCAAAAGGAATCGCGTTTGCATTACGTCGCCATAGAAAGCATCCTTGGACTCTTGCCCATTTTGTAAAAAACAAGATGATTACAAGCCATGCTGCCGGTCTATTAAGCCTTCTTGTAGATGGACAAACATCACTTCTCATTGCTGGATCAAGGGGGGCAGGAAAAACATCTCTTCTTACCGCACTTATCAATGAAATCCCAAAACGATTCCGTATTCTTACTATTGAGGACACAACAGAAATTCCAATATCAATTTTACAGAAGCAAGGATTCAAAATGCAGTCCCTTGTGACAAAATCAATGCTTTCATCAAATCAAAGCTCTGAAATGTCGCCAACTAATGCATTACGAACTGCGCTAAGACTTGGAGAATCAGTGTTAATTCTTGGGGAAGTACGAGGAATGGAGGCAAAAGTCCTATTTGAAGCAATGCGAGTTGGTGCCGCAGGCAATCTTATCATGGGAACAATTCATGGGTCAACAACACAAGATGTCTACGAACGAATTGTTTATGATCTTGGTATATCTCCCAGTTCTTTTAAAGCAGTTGAAGCAGTCATAATTACAGCCCCAATAAGAAAAGAAGGGGGCTTTGAAAAACATCGAAGAGTCATTCAAATATCAGAAACAAGGAAAAAAGGTTTTATTGATACAACAAATCCAACACATCTTTTTTCTGATCTAATGATATATAACACAGAAAATGATTATTTAGAACAAACAGACACCCTTGCAATTGGTCAATCGGAGTTATTAGGACATATTGCAAAAAAATGGGGTGTTTCTATCGAAAAGATCCTTGAAAATATCAAAACACGTGCATGGATCAAAGAACAAATCGTACAGGTAAGCGATACATACCCAAAAGTCTTAGAAGCTCCTTGTATTCAAGATGCAAATACTGCTTTTTGGTCATTTCTTGAAATCAGTAAACAAAAACATAATCATGTTGATTATACTTTTATTAAAGAACAATGGAAAATTTGGTTTGATGACTATTTGAAAAAAAGATATCATGAATAACGATACACATTGGTATATAAAGGCAACAAGATTTGCTCAAAACCATTTTTCTTGGTTAAACAGAAATGATTCAAAAGATAATTCCTATTTCACAGAGGAATACATTCAAACTCTAAGATTTTCAGGTTTAGACGTTACAAAAAATAATATTCTCACACTTTCATATATGGTTGCGTTTCTTAGCTTTATAATTTTGTTTTCATTTGATAGCAGCATTATTGTTTTGTATTATTCTTCCAAGATGAACATTGACTTGTTGACTATTTTTCTATTAATGACTTCAACAATTTTTCTTCCCTTGATTTTTATGAATCTTATTGCATCATACCCAAAAGTATACGTGCAATATATCAAAATTCATTCTCTTGGTGATATTCCTGAGATCCTAAGCTATCTAGTTATGTATTTAAAACTTGTTCCAAATCTTGAAAATAGTGTAAAATTTGCTGCAAGAGAGTCTTCAACAACTCTATCAAAAGATCTTCGTAAAATGTTATGGGATATGGAAATACGCATACATCATGGCATTCATGATGGACTTACTGCTTTTGCTAATCAATGGGGAAGTTGGAGTGATCATCTGAAAAGAGCACTACATCTCATTAGAAGCTCAATTGATGAATCTGATGAATCTCAACGAATCATAACACTCAATAAAGCATTAGATGTAGGTCTTGAAGGAACAAGAGATTTAATGCATGAATACGCTGAAAAACTACATCAACCAACCCTTGTCATTTATTCAATAGGAATCATGATTCCATTGGCTATAATTGCTATGCTCCCTGCCGCGGGTCTGATTGGCTTACAGATTACGATTTTTCAAATATTTATCCTTTATGACATTCTCCTTCCTCTTTTTCTGTTTTTATATATTCGAAAAATTTTAATGTTGCGTCCTGCAACATTTAATCCGCCATCTATCCCTACTAATCATCCAGATCTTAAAAAAATCAATAGAAAAAAACATTTTATTATTGCCGTGTTTATTGGTATTATATGTTCAGCACCGGGTTTTCTTTCATTACTTCTTCCATCATTTTTTCTGCTAAAATCATCGTTTCTTTCACAATTACATGAAATTATCCCTTTAAGTCTTCTGATAATATGGGGTTTTTCACTTTCATTTGCATATTATGCATATATGGTTTATCATCCAGTAAAAAAAATCAGAGATTCAATTAAACAGATGGAAACAGAGTTTTCAGATGCATTATATATCATGGGAAAACGGATCAGTGAAGAAAAATCACCTGAGGAAAGCTTTCATTACACTTCTTCAATGATGAAAGGTTCAGATATCGCTCAACTTTTTTCCCATACGGCATATAATTTATCAGCGATACAGACAAATGTTTATGATGCTTTATTTAGCAAAGAATATGGATCATTGAAATATATTTATTCAGATCGCATTCATTCAATTCTTCGTTTATTTGTAGAGGGCATTAAAAAAAGTCAGAAATCTGTTAGTATCTCAATTATTAAGCTTGCTGATCATTTAAAGGATCTTCAACAAGTTGAAAAGAAGATTAGTGAAACGCTTTCTGAATTAACCTCAACATTGAAGGCAACTGGGAGATGATAAGGCAGAGTTTTATTATATGCTTGGAAAGACGCTTCCAGTATCTGCATTTGTTTTAACGATTAGTATTTTTATTAGTCAAATCTTTTTGTCTAACTTGACTTTGTCAAATTAGTAAAAAAGGCATAATGTATTATCACAAAAATATTTTGCAATACTTTGAAATAAGATATCCAACTGATTGATTCAGCTCATTGAATCAAAAAGGATTTCTGCTGATACCAATCAACAGATAATCTGAGCAAAGTTAACACTCTTAATGAAGGGTTTGAAACCT
>NJDG01000035.1 GCA_002254885.1 Thermoplasmatales archaeon ex4572_165 | reverse complement strand
TTTTTCATACGAAAATTAATTCTTCTTTCATTCATCTCTTTTACTCTTTTATCCACATGATCTTGATATGTTGTTGACATTTTTTTTACTCCCCCGAGTACTATGATATTTGAAAGAATTCTCGGTTATATAAACTTTTTATGCAGGTAAATATGTGGATGAAAGAGGTTAATGATTTTCCGTTTTGAAATCTATACACCCCCCTAGTAAACATTAATCTAAACACAAGCGTTATAATAGATAATTCTATTTCCAATCCATCAAAAAAAAATGTGTCGGGAGGCATAATCAGATGACAATAGATTTGTGGGATTCAAAAATAGAAGCAATGAAACATGAAGACTTGAAGAAACTCCAAACCAAACGGTTTAAAAATTTAGTTAAACACACGTTTGAGAATAACGCTTTTTATAAGAAACGTTTGAAGGATGCAGGTGTTACCCCTTCATCAATAACATCAATGAAAGATATTGAAAAAATCCCGTTTCTTACAAAAGATGATCTACGTAACTACTATCCTTTTGGTCTTGTCTGTACAGAAATAGATGATATCGTTGAAGTGCATGCAAGTAGTGGAACTACAGGAAAACCAGTAGTTGGTCCTTACACATATAATGATGTTGAATTATGGGGTGAAGTTATGGCCCGTTCTTTGTATGCAAATGGCCTTAGAAAACATGATCGCATGCAAAATAGCTATGGATATGGGTTATTCACTGGTGCACATGGATTTGAAAAAGGAGCGCAAAAAATTGGTGCTATGGTCGTTACTATCTCATCAGGTAACACCCAACGTCAAATCAATGTGATGAAAGATTTTAATATTACGACTCTTGCTTGTACTCCATCGTATTCATTGTATATGGCTGAGGTTGCAGAAGAAATGGGTTTTGACCCTAAAAACGATTTTAAGTTGAAACTTGGGACCTTTGGAGCAGAAGCTTGGAGCGAAGAGATGCGGAAGAATGTTGAGAAACGATGGGGGATTCATGCAGCTGAACATTATGGTCTAACTGAAATAATTGGACCTGGAGTTGTTTCGGAATGTTCTGAAAATAAGTTGCATATTAATGCAGATCATTTTTATCCTGAAATCATTGATCCTAAGACTGGTGAAACACTAGAATTTGGTGAAGAAGGAGAACTTGTTTTTACAACACTTACAAAAGAAGCGTTTCCTGCAATTCGTTTTAGAACAAAGGATTTAGCTTCCATGTATGAAGGAACTTGTTCCTGCGGTAGAACTCTACCTATTCAATCAAGGATCAAGGGAAGATCTGATGATATGATGAAAGTTAAAGGAGTTATTGTATTTCCTTCTCAGATTGAAGCAGGTCTTATGCAAGTGGATGGTGTTAGTGATAATTACCAGATTATTAAAACAAAAAAAGGTGATATTACCTCTTTATCCATTGAAGTTGAACCTACGGATGAACGCTGGAAAGAAGGCCATATTGAGGATCTGGAGAAGAAAGCAGAAGATGAAATTTATAGTATTCTTAATCTTCATGTTCCAGTAAAGGCAATTGAACCAAAAACTATACCTCGCAGTACTGGAAAAGCAAAACGTGTGATTGAGAGATAAAAAAAAAATATTAGAGGAAAAACCATATGATAGATATATTGAAAGATATATTACCATATATATCTGGCCTTTATACGCTACCATGGATACTAGTTGGATTCTTTTTAACAATTCTAATAGCGAAAATAACAGGTAGAGAAAAAATTGATAAAATAATGAAAAAAATAGGATTAATTCTTCTTTATTTCTTCGTACCTGTCCTGCTATTTAGAATATTTCTTAATACCAACTTTGGTGAAGAGCAAATAAAATTTTCAATAGTAGTTGCAATAATAATTGTTTTTATTTATACATTAGCATTTATGTTTGCAAAATATAACATAAAAAAACATAATCTAACAGGAGAAAAGAAAAATCTTTATCTAAAAACAGTACTAACAAATCAAGGAAGAAGTTCAGCATTCATTGGTGGAGCATTACTTGCAATAGAAGCATGGGCGGTACCTGCGGGAATTTACATGGCTCTTGTTGGTATTGCACTATTTGCTGTTATTCCATATATTCTAGCACGTATGCATAAAAAAGAATCTGAAAATTCAAAAAAAGCAGCACAATCAAATCCTCTACCATGGTTTCTGAAACTATATCCATGGTATCTTATTGCATTTGTAGTTGCTGCAATTTCAATTCATGGAACAACAGGAATTACAACAACAAATTTTGGAGATCTAGGTTTTGTTTTAAAATTCTATACAGCAATAACAATACCTGCTGCGTTATATTATGTTGGAGCTGGAATTCATCCTACTGATCTTAAACTATCTGAGTTGAAAAAATTAATTGGAATGGATAAAAGAGAGGGTAAAGATAGTCATTGGATATGGGTAAGGAACATATTTATCCTAACAGTTGCAATAACACCAATTCTTACTGCACTTATATTTGGCCCATTATTTGCAATTGGTGCAATACCTGCTTCATGGTTT
Source organism: Thermoplasmatales archaeon ex4572_165 (assembly GCA_002254885.1). Taxonomy (GTDB): domain Archaea; phylum Thermoplasmatota; class E2; order DHVEG-1; family DHVEG-1; genus EX4572-165. The sequence goes on along the minus strand of NJDG01000035.1, from coordinate 12,763 downwards.
GCAGTTATCACAATTAACTCAATTCTTCCAATAACTAGTACAAATATATTCCTACTCCCTTATGGAATTGATAGAAAATCAACAGTACATGCAGTAACCTGGACAACACTTGTATGTGTTCCAATTGTTGTAGGATTGATAATGTTTTTTGGTATTTACTTCCAATAAATACTTTTTCAATCTTTCCTTTTTCTTTCTTTTAATATATCTTTTAAAAAGAAATAGACCAATATTGAAGTAGCAAACATTAGACCAAAAGCATCAATGATCAATAAATATGCTAAATCCATCTTATTTCATCCTCCTAACATGAATTATATTAACAAATACAAAAACAAGTAATGAAACTAGAAGACCTGGATAAAGCGGCTCAATTCCACCAATATATACAGGCCAGCCATATTCAGCATTTAAAAAACCATGTGTAACCCAAAAAAGTGCGGTCAAGGATCCCATGCTCATTGATAGAATTGCTGCAAGTGGTGATTTTTTGCCTTTATAAAAAAATCCAAAAAGAATCGGAACAATCATTGCAGATATCCCAATTGTCCCAATATAATACCACATATCTACAACTGAATCAAAAAATAATGAAAGAACAACTGCAAAAGCAACAGAAATAAGTATCCCTATTTTTGTCATTTTAATAACTTGAGCATCTGTTGCATTTTTCCTAAAAACTTTTTTATAAAGATCATGGGAAATGTTCATTGCACCTAGAAAAGTAAAGGAATCCGCAGTGCTCATCACTGTTGCAATTAGCCCTGTTAAAAATAATCCCAGAAGAGCAGGTGGTAATAAAGCTCCTGCAATTGATAAATATGAAGTTAAAGCAGATTCTACCTCTAATAATCCTGCCTGAGATGCTGCAACTGCATAAATTCCTGTAAAAGTTGTACAAATATCAAACAAAATCCAGAAGCCAATTGATAAGAGTATTCCTTTCTTTGGAATTTTATCATCTTTTGCTGCATAACATCTTTGATAAAAACCTGGATCTGCAAGAGTCCAAAAAGCAATAAAACCCCAAATAATGATCCATTGAGTGGTTTGGGTTCCTGTAAGTGTTAAATGTCTAGTGGTATCAATGTAACCCAAAGATAATTCTGGATTGCTAAGAGCTGATTGGAGGAAATCAAAACCACCATATGTGTAAATAGCAATTGGTAGTATCATTGCAACTCCAATCATCATTAAAACAAATTGAATAACATCAGTATATACAACTCCTACAAATCCTCCTCTTATTGTATAAAACACCATGACAAATGCAACTAGTAAAATTGTAATCCAAAGTTCAACTCCAAATAAAAAATTAAAAATAATCCCTAAAGATAAAATATATGGTGCAGGAGAAACCATTATAAAATTAAAAATCGCCCCTAAAAATCGTGATCTATTGTCATAAAAACGTTCTAGTTGATCCGGAATTGTATATAGATTTGATTTTCTAATTTTTTTTGCAAGGAAAAACGCAAAAAACAAATAAACTAAATACCAAAAAAACCCGTTTACAATCCAATTAACAAAACCATATGAAAACGACATTTCCCCAACACCTAGTAAACCACCATACCATGTACTTACAAGAGTTGCAACAAAAATTGGTAGAGTTAATCTTCTACCTGCTAGAAAATAATCATTTAATCCATGAATTTTTCTTTTTACAAAATAACCTATAATAAAAAGTATTACAAAATATCCAATAATAATTGATAGATCAACAGGTGCTATATTCATATTTTACTCCCTCACCCTCATTACTAAGATTTTTCCTTTTGAAAATGAAATATTGCCTTTTTTATTAGTTAACCTATTAGATATTCCAAACCATCCAAATTCTGTATCCTTATCCGATACCAACCATTTCATACCATTATATGATAACCCTGAAATATCAGTTAGTGGGATAATAGATACAATATCACCTTTGTCCCCCTTGACATCTATGGGTTTTTCTACAAGTTCAATAATGTTTTTATCATCAATTATTTGAGCTTTTATATCTGACCTTATTTTATTAAGACAATAAATGTTTGCAAGAGTATGATCAATTCTATTTCCAATTGCACCCAATATATTAATTTCATTAGGGTCTAGTGTTTCTGCTAATAAAATAGCCAGTTCCAAATCTGTCTTATCTTGATCTTTATTTTCTATGATCTTTGTTTTACCAAGTTCTTTGAAATATGATATTGTTGACTTAGATACAGAATCTAAATCTCCGATAATATAATCTGGAATGATATCCAACTCCTTTGCATGTTCCCCGCCTCCATCTGCACAAATTATTTTATTTGATTCATTTAATAGTTTTTTATGAAAAGTTTTATTGTTTAATGAACCGTTTGCAATTATTGAAATTTTTTTTATAATGAGGCATCACCATTTATAAGTTTTATTAGTTTATTTGATACATCTAATGCATCTTTTCCTAGAATATAGGTGCAGGGTTCAATACCAAAATCTCCCTTGTGAAGGAGGATATCGATAGGTTTTTTTCCGGTTCTCAATTCAAAATCTTTTTTTAGGTGTTCAATTGTAAATAATTCTTCATTAATATTATCTTGATAAGAAATATTCATTATTGCATTTATTTTGAGTTTTTTTTGTAAATTCAGAAGTAACGATGTTAGATGTTTGCTACATCCAAATCTAATGCCGTTATTGCCAATAATTGAATTATCTGCAATAATGAAACCATTTACAAAAGCAGCAATATCCTCAGGTGATCTTGCATGATTTTTTGCATGTACTATATTAATTTTTATTTTAGGGATAAATCCTGAAAGATTTTTATTTTTTAACATTAGAAAAGCTTTTTTCAGATTGTCAACGATATCTTTGTTTTCATCATCAATGAGTTCATTTTTATCAGCAATATAATGTGTTCCACTAAACGGTTTTTCTGTAAATGTTACACAATTTTGAAACTGTACCTGTTGTTTATTTTTGATTTGTTTTGAAATAAAAAATGCATGCTGTAAAATATCTTTTTTATCTGTCTTATTTGATCCACAGTAATTACTAACCATTGGTTGAGAAAGCCCTAATATCTTTGAAATTTTTGATTGTTCTACATCATCCTCATAAAGAATTTGTGCTATCGACTTTTTTAATGTGATAATATCTTCACCTGAGAAAAAAAGTGCCATACCTGCCATATAAATCATTAATAGAAATATATCAATCATTAATATTTCTATCGTTTTTTTACAACAAAAATCAATTATATTTAAAAGTGAAAACCCATACTCAACATGAATTTATGATACGAAAATTTCAAGCAACCGATATGTTCTCCACCATAAGAATTGCATCTGAAACATTAACCGAACAATACTCACCAAATCTTTTCAATTACTTTTATGAAACATTTCCTGAATTATTCTTAGTATCAGAAAAACACCATAAAATCATTGGATTCATCACAGGAATACAACTCACAGAAGAAATCGCTCGAATCGTAATGCTATCAATATTACCATCATATCAAAGACAAAATATTGCAACAGAGCTACTCAATGAACTAATACTAACCCTTAAAGAAAAAAAAATTAAACAGATTAGCTTAGAAGTTAAAACCGATAACAAAAAAGCAATCTTATTTTACAAAAAACATGGATTCACAATTATTGATACTATTGAGAAATTCTATCAAAATGGTGAAAACGCATTCATGATGAAGCGGACACTTCAACCTTATTGATAATACTCTTCTCCTTATCTGTCATGAATCTCTCAGACATCATTTCAAGTCTAGTTGAAATTTTTTCAAGACCTGTAAAACTATTATCAAGAAGTAAATCGGCAATCCCTTTACTAAGAGTAAATACTGCAAGAGTATGTTCCCTTTTGGATTTATACACCTGATAAGGTGTAACATTAAGAATATTGTATATCTCAAACTGTTCTATTCCATCATTTCCCACCAAATCCTCTAAATGAGTTTTTAGCTGAAGTAAAAATGTATGAAGCTGTATCAATTCGTCCTTCTGCATAATTTTATTCCACCATCAAAATACCATATCTAGATAATAAACAAGGTTTTTATGACTTTCTATCACCATTTAAAAATGAATTTCCTTTCACTAATTAATATGTACGTAATAATAAAAAAATAAAAAAGGAAAAAGATGTGAAAATGTTTATTTCTTTGTAACAACCTTTACTGATTTTGGTTGTTTTACAACATTTCCCATTTTCATACCCACAATTGTTTTAACATTTTTATTATGTGCAATATCAAGTAACCGTTGTGTAATAATTCCATCAAAAACAACCGTTTCAATATTCTTACTTTTCTTCAGCTCATCAGTAAGTTCCCTAACAGGTAATTTCTTAATTTCTTTATCTTTTCCATCAAGCAACACTGCTTTCAATGATCCAGAAACTTCATCAAGAATGCTAAAATAATCCTTTTTTCCAGCAGCAGGTTCAGAAGCTTTCTTTGCATTTACGGGTTTTTTTGACTCTGGTTTTTTTGCTTCTAGTTTTCCAACTTTATCTTTTTGTGGAGCTTTATCCTGTGAACGGCGATTCTTCATATCAATATCATACATTTCTGCGTATTGTTCTGCAGGTATCTTATTTTTAAGAGCCTTCATCACAAGTTTTTGAGGGATTTCTTCTACCTCACGAGTTGGTGGTGCCCGAGCAACAAAATCAACGTCAGCAATCTGTAAAAGCTCCCTTAAGATTAGTTCTCCACCTCTATCTCCATCAACAAATGCTGTTGTGATACGCTCTTTTGTTAAATCCACAACGGTTTGAGGGATATTGGTTCCCCCACAGGCAATCACATTCTTAATACCATATTTAAGAAGATTCAGAACATCTCTTCTACCTTCAATAACAATAATTGCATCACTTTTCTCTATATTTGGACCAGCAGGACATCGCTCCGGGCCAAAATTCATAATTTCTTCAACCTGAACAGCTTGTCTTACATTATCTGCAATACTGACTCCTTCTGCCTTACCTTCCGCAAGAACCTTATTTAACAGTTCTTTGGCACGTTCAATAACCATTTTTCTTCTTACAACACGAACATCTTCAACTTCTTCTGCACGAATCGTTGCCTTACATGGACCAACTCGGTCAATGCTTTCAAATGCTGCTGCAAGAATTACAGTTTCAACTTTATCAAGCGAAGTTGGAAGTGTAATTGTACCTGTACTTTTTCCATTTTTCGATTCTAGTTCTACTTCAATTCGGCCAACTCTTGCAGATCTTTGTAATTCACGTAAATCAAGCTCATCTCCAAGAAGACCTTCAGTTTGACCGAATATTGCTCCAACAACGTCAGATTTTTCAATGACGCCATCGGCTTTTATATTTGCTTTAATCATATATTTTGTTGTAGCTGGATCAATAACCATTATTATCGCCTTCAATTATTTTATATCACCTATTATTTTCATAGATGATTGGTTTGAAAAATAGCGCCCTCCACTAGTTCATCATCTTAAATGACCAGAGTATGTAATACCTCAAATATCTTTATGCAAGTCATAACGACATCTTAATTCATATGTAATCAAATTAATTGGATTTGTGTATTGAATGAAGTAACAAATTTTCAAATGGTAGAAAAAATATATATTGGAGTTGCATGGCCTTATGCAAATGGATCATTGCATCTTGGCCACATTGCAGGATGTTATCTTCCTGCCGACATCTTTGCTCGTTACAATCGTATGATTGGAAATGACGTTCTCATGGTCTCAGGAAGCGACGAACATGGAACACCAATTACAATTACTGCTGAAAACGAAAATATTACACCTCAAGATGTTGTTGATCGTTTCAATCAAGAACAAACTGAAAACATGAAACAATTTGGTATCAGTTTTGATAGATTTACTAGAACCACCACAAATAACCACAAAGAAGTAGTTCAAGATATCTTTAAAACATTATATGAAAAAAAACATATATATGATAAAGAAGTGGAATCCTTTTATTGTACCAATTGTAATCGATATCTACCAGATCGCTACATTGAGGGAACCTGCCCACACTGCAGAAATGAAAATGCACGAGGTGACCAATGTGATGAATGTGGAAATCTACTTAACCCACAAGATTTACATGATGTACGTTGTAAACTTTGCAATGGTACCCCAAAATTACAAACCACTACACATCTTTTTTTTGCTTTAAGTCATTTTGAATCGAAACTTTCTGAATGGCTGAAAAATAAGGAACATTGGAAAGCTAGTGTGTTAAAATTTACACAACACTGGTTGGAAGAAGGTCTTCATGACCGAGCAATAACTCGCGATATGAGCTGGGGAATACCTGTTCCTATTGACGGATTTGAAAAGAAACGTATTTATGTCTGGTTTGATGCAGTTATTGGATATCTTTCTGCAAGTATTGAGTGGAGTAGAAACCAAGAAGATAAAGACATATGGAAAGAATGGTGGGAAAATCCAAAAGCAAAACATTATTATTTCCTTGCAAAAGATAATATTCCATTCCATTCTATTATTTGGCCATCAATTCTTTTAGGATATCACGAATCATTGCAACTCCCTTATGACATCCCGGCAAATGAATATTTACGATTGCAAGGGCAGCAATTCTCAAAAAGTAAAGGTCTTGGAATATGGGTTCCAGATATTGTCAAACAATTTGATGTTGATGCAGTACGATATTATCTATCTATGAATATGCCTGAAAATAAGGATGCAAACTGGACATGGGATGAATTTGTTATTAAAAACAATGATGAGCTAGTTGGTACCTTTGGAAATTTCATTCATCGTGTGGTAACATTCACTGAGAAAAACTTTCAAACAATACCCCCACAAGAAGAATTTGCTGAGAAAGAAAAAGAAATTCTTTCAGCAATTGATGCATCAATGAATGCAGTCTCTGAAAACCTTTCACAATGCCGATTTAAACAAGGCCTTAAAGAAGTAATGAATCTAGCAAAAATAGGAAATGTATATTTTAATGAAAAAGCACCCTGGAAACAACTTACAATTGATGAAAATGATTGTAAAATAACCTTACATGTATGTCTAAAAATTGTAAAAGCACTTTCCATTTGTATCGCCCCATATCTTCCATTTTCTGCCGATACAATTTGGAATATGATCGGTGAAAAAAGCTCAATTCATGATAGATCTTGGAATGATTATAAAGAACCATTACAGATGGGATATCAATTAACGAAACCAAAACCATTATTTACAAAACTTTCATTAAAAGAAATCATGCCAGAGACCAATCCTTTTTCAAAACTTGATTTACGTATAGCTGAAATTCTTGATGTAAAAGATCACCCTGATGCAGATAAACTCTACCTTATCCATATTGATGTTGGAGCACTAGGGAAACGTGTTCTTGTTGCTGGTATGAAATCACATTATAGCCCAGATGAATTAAAAGGAAAGAAAATTGTTATTGTTGCAAATTTGGAACCTGCAAAAATACGAGGAGTCAAATCAGCAGGAATGCTTCTTGCAGCAGAAGACACAAAAGGTACCGTCACTCTGCTTAACCCAGGTGATGTAAAACCTGGAAGTATTGTTAAAATCAATGATATTCCACATACACCAGAAAAATCATTACCATTTGATCAATTTCTTGAAGTAAAATTAACTGTAAATAAGGAAAGAAAGGTTATATATGAAAATCAGCTACTACGAACAGAAAAAGGAACCGTAACAACGGATCATCCTGTTGAGGAAAACGCTGAGATTCATTAAAAATATAAATTGAATAATAATGATGGAGAGAAAAAAAATATGAGTATTGTTACAGAGGCAAACCTACCATTTAAAGTATTTAAAAAAGGAAAAGTTAGAGATATCTATGATGTTGGAGAACATCTCTTATTGATTGTCACAGATAGAATATCTGCATTTGATTGGGTTCTTCCAGAAGCAATCCCCAATAAGGGGATTTGTTTAACGCAAACATCTGCTTTTTGGTTTGATTTTTTTAAAGACCTTATTCCTAATCACATGGTTTCTGCATCCATTGATGAGTTTCCTGAGGAATTTCAACAGTATAAAAATGAGTTATTTGGTCGAAGTATGCTTGTTAAAAAAGCTGAGGTTCTACCTATTGAATGTATTGTTCGTGGATATATCTCCGGATCTGCATGGAAGTCATATCAAAAAGATCAAACAGTATGTGGCATCAATCTTCCAAATGGAATGAAGGAATCTGAACAATTTAAAGAACCATTATTTACTCCTTCAACAAAAGCAGAAACGGGTTTTCATGATGAAAACATTTCATATGAACAAATGGAAGACATAATTGGAAAAGAAGATGCGAAAAAACTTAAAGATATATCATTAACAATTTACAAGAAAGCATCAGAATATGCACGTAAAAAAGGAATAATCATTGCTGATACCAAGTTTGAATTTGGAAAAATCGATGGTGAAATCGTTCTTGTTGATGAAGCTCTAACACCAGATTCATCTCGTTTTTGGCCCGCAGATAAATATACCCCTGGAAAAGGTCAGGAGAGTTTTGATAAACAATTTGTAAGAGATTATCTTAGTAGTACAGATTGGGATAAAAATTCAGATCCACCTCATCTACCAGAGCAAGTTGTAAAAGGAACTGAACAACGATATTTAGAGGCATATGAACGTCTAACAGAAAAAAAATTACTTGTTGAACTATAATGATACTAGCTCAACATAATTGTAGTTTCATTTAGTGGATCTATAATGGCAGATACATAATATGCTGCCATATCTTCTTTCTGTCTTACCTGGATTATTTCAGCATTGCTAACTGTATAAGAATCAAATAATGTGACAAATTCAATTAATACAGATATCTTCTGATCTAAATCATTTTCAATATCAATACTCTTATCAGTTGTGAACGAATAATTTAGATGATATGAAGGAAGGGAATATTTTGGTTCCTTATAATTATATGATACGATACTGTTGTTTTCCATTGAAATAAGTCGGTATCCCCAATATCCATCTCCATCAAGGCCACTTGCAGCAGTAGTTGTTGTAATAAATATTGTATCATTTTGAATGGTGACATCATCGAAGTGTACATGACCTGCAAAGACGGCTTCTACATCATATGTATCAATTAGATTGAGAAGTGGTTCTCTGTTGTGGTATCCTAATCCAATTAATGATTCAGAAGTAGTATCCCAAATTGGATTATGGTGTAGATTCATGTATTGATGCTTTGTTTGATGTTGTATAAGATCCTGCTCAATCCACTTGAGTTGTTCTGATCTAACCGATCCACCCCAGTTAAACACAAGAAATGAAATGCCAAATCTAGCTATTTTTGACCAATCATACGAGTTTATACTGAGAAAGTGTGAATCATCATAATCAAAGGAGTAGTAGAGTGGACCGAAATATTTTTCCCAGAATTTAAATCCATCCTGCCCTGTTTGAAGGTATCCATCATGGTTTCCAGGACAAAGGAATGTTGGAACCTGAAAATCTTGTAAAATCTCATAACATTTTTTGTATTCCCCAATATATTCAAAAGGATAGGCCTGTCCAAATGTAAGATCTCCTGAAATGATAACAAAGTCAGGATTCAATAAATTCACTTCATCAATGACTCTTCTTGCAGCTTTCCACCCTATTGTTTCCTTTGGATTTTCTATTAATCCCCGAGGATCACCAATGTGGAAATCTGCGATTTGAATAAATGTAAAATTACCATCAATTTCATTTTTGACACTAACTGATCGTGGCCGAGTCTGTGAAAATTGTTGACCTTCGGATTCTATTGTTAAAGTAAGATTGTAGAGCTCTTCAGGAGTATCATTTGGGATTATTGCACGTGCAAAATATGTGTTTTCTTCTTGTGAAATTGTATCAATTGAAAGTTCAATGGTGTCGGGTAATAAGTCATATGCAGTTTCAATTTCTGCTGATAATATATCAAATGAAATTGATTGAAATTGAATAATTATCTCTTCCCCTCGTTCCTGGATTATTGGAATTGCAGATCGAGGATGAAGAATTGTTAGTGGATCATTATTTGTTCTTTCATAATAAGATTCTGGAAATGATACCTGAAATTCTTCAATAGATATTGCCTCTTGATTGCTTTCAAAAGCTATCGTGATTTGTGTTGTGATGCATAATAATGCAAATATGATACTATATACAATTGTTGGAAGTTTAGGTTTCATGTTTTTTTCTCCCTACATCCATTATTATATTAATCATTTTTATAATTTGTTAATATTAAATCATTTTATATCGAAAAAAACAATGAATGAAAAATAAATATATATGATTATGGTTCTTTTTATATGTCTTATCCTTCTTGTAAAGGAGATCTCCAATCAAGTCCTGGAGTCCTAAGACCAATTTTTGGTATCAATGCAGATCTTCGTTTATGCTGACTTTTTTTCCGCATCAAAACAATTCGTTTTACCTCATCAATTGAAATATTACACAATGATCCGATTTTATCATACTCCACCTTTTGTTCTAACCCCCATAAAATCAAATCAAGCTGATCATATCGTAACTTCAACTCTTTTTCATCAGTTTGTCCCTCCCATAAACCTGCACTAGGAGGTTTTGAAATCAAATCATTTGGTAGATCTAAATATTTTGCAATTCTAAAAATATCTGTTTTATAAATATCTCCAAGAGGCATGAAATCAACCCCTCCATCACCATATTTAGTAAAATATCCAATCAGTAATTCAGATTTATTTGATGTTCCACAAACCAAACTATTTGAATTATTTGCATGCATATAGAGAAGAATCATTCTAACCCTTGCTTTTATATTTGCTTCAGTAAGCTTATTCAGATTTATTTTACTATTATTTTTAAATACATTTACAATTTCTGTAATATCTTGTTGTTCAAATGAAAAATCATACTTTTCTATAAGTAATTTGACGTCTTTTCGATCTGACATTGGAGTAACATTATCTGGAAGAAAAATACAATGAACATTGCTTTTTCCAAGAACTTCTGAACACAATACGGCAGTAACCGCAGAATCAATACCGCCTGAAAAACCCAACACAATGGAATTAATTTTTGCATTCTCAACATATGTTTTAATAAAAGATTTTACAACGGTGATTGTTTCTTCTTCATTGATTACAGGTAATTTCAACATATATCAAACCCGCACATGCATAAACAAATACATTAAAGAGTTTACGTATTTTACTAATTGAACAGAATTGAATAATTCATTTCATGAAACAAAATGATATATATGGAAAAACAACAAAATAACTTTCTAAAATCAATTCAATATATTCCTGTTATATCCAAATATACTTTTTATCATACTTTTAAAACCTGGTATCAGTTCTTAAAAAAAAGTAGGGAATGGAATGAAAAACAAATACAAAACTACCAAAACCATCAACTCAAATCACTAATCAATCATGCATTTCATCATGTACCATATTATCACAAGCTCTTTCAATCAAAAAATCTTAAACCAAAAGACATAACACAATTATCAGATATGGACAAAATCCCAGTTCTAACAAAAGATATTATCATGGAAAATATTTCTTTGTTGAAGGCAAAGAACTATCCGGAAAACTCTTTTCATATACGCAATACAGGTGGAACAACAGGGACCCCTTTATCATTTTATATTGAAAAAGCAAAATGGCTTGGAATTCATTTTGCATTTAACAAAATCTACATGCAAAAAGCAGGATATCATTGGTATGATAAAGTTATCTCAATTTCAGGTATCAAAAACCCAATGAAACATCATTCATTATATCGAACATTAGAACTTTCATCATTTCACACAACATCAAAAGATTTTGAAAAATATAATCGGCAAATTCACCGTTTTAAACCACGATTTATCACAGCATTCCCCTCAGCGCTTCTATTGTTCACAAAAGATATGGTCACTCAAAAAAAGAACATATATACAGGCTTTCAAGCAATATTCTGTCATGGTGAAATCCTTCATCCTATGCAAAAAAAATATTTTGAAGACATATACAACTGCAAGGTCTTTGATCAATATGGACATAGAGAACAATGTGTTTTTGCAACAACATGTAAACAAAGCAATCTTTACCATATCTTTCCAGAATATGGCATCGTAGAAATACTCAATAAACAGAATCAACCCATGAAATCAGACAATAAAACAGGTGAAATCGTTGCAACAAGTCTGTTAAATTATGTGTTTCCATTTATCCGATATAAAACAAATGATCTAGCAGAAATATCAAATGAAACATGCGATTGTGGAAGCAGTTACCACCTATTAAAAAGAATTATTGGTAGAACACAAGAATTTCTCATCGGGAAAAATCATGAAAAAATTCCGCTTACTGGACTTTATCACATTCTTACTAAACAAAGCTTCCATATCAGAGAATGCCAGATTCTCCAGGAAAAAGAAGGAGAACTTATCATTTCATATGTGAAATCAGAACATTATAGCAAAAAAGACAAGGAAAAAATTCAACAGGCTTTTTATGATACCATTGGGAAACAGTTTACATTAATATTCCAACCCGTTGATTCCATTAAACGAACAAAAGATGGTAAATATCAATATCTGATTCAAAAACTACCCATAAAATTTTTTTAAAAAATACTATTGCCTTTGGAATCAATCGCAACAACTAATGGGCCGAATCGTTCAACTGTAAACAACCAAACTGCCTCAGCCATTCCAAGCTCATCAAGCCAATAAACATCATCTACTTTTGTTATAAGATCAGCTGCAAGAGCCCCTGCACCACCCGTAAATACAAAAAATATTCCCTTATTTTTTAAGG
>NJDG01000034.1 GCA_002254885.1 Thermoplasmatales archaeon ex4572_165 | reverse complement strand
GTTGAAAAACTTATCAGTCAGAAAAAGATGAAAAAATGCCAAGTGCGAAATAATTCCTAATCAAAAATATGTACAAATTCTAGAACTATGTGCGAAACTCAGGTTACTATTTAATCTTTCCATGGTGGTGTTCCTTTTATTACTTCAACTTTTAAAATAAGATCTGTAGATAACTTTGGAAGCTGCTGCATGATATTCATTTTAGTATCATATAACAATATAAATGTATCTTGAAAAACATTTATCGAATCACGTAATGATTTGAGAAAATTGTAAAGGTTATTCAAATCTGTACCGGTGGGTCTTGTAAAATTAATAAATTGAGTAATAGGATCAATAATAACAATGTCAGGGTTTGCCTTATCAACACCTTGTCTAATAAGGTCAATCATGGATTGTAGATTATTAGGCATTTTCCGATACATACATTCATTGGTATCATCATCAGAAGTAAATGCATAACTTGAAGGACAATCAATAAAAACAAATCTTTTATTATTTAGTTGCCTTGAAGATAATACAAGATCCATATAATCATAAGTTCTAATTAGTGACAGATATAGAATAGTTAATTGTTTATCTGGTTTTATTTGTTCTATGATATCTACGATTTCTGGAAACTCGATTGAGTTGTGAGTTAGAAGAACAATTCCACTAAGATTTTCAAGGATCTTATGAAATTCATTTCGAACTTCTTTCCAGTAATTAACATTTAATACTTCTTCCATTATATATCACAAATGAGGGAATCAATATTATTTAACATGCTCCTTTACAGTTTTAATGACAATATCAAAATCAAAAGGTTTAGTTATATAATCAATAACATTTCCCATATCAAATAATCGCTTTTTCTCATTATCAGAAAATCGCACTACTGTACAGAGAATAATCTTTGGGTCGCTCTTTTTTTCCTTAATTTTATCAAGTATCTCTTTTGTTGTAAGACCGGGCATCATTACATCAAGCGTGACAATATCTGGTTGAAAATCATCAATTTTTTTAAGAAAATCTTCACCATTTTCCGCTGTTTCTGTTTCATATCCCTCTTTTTGCATCATAAGATTTATCATATCTCTAAGATCCGGTTCATCATCTACAACCATTACTTTTGCCATTTAATTCCTCACAATATTTCACTAAACATTCTTTTAGATTTCCAAATACTTTTAGGCTTTATTATCTTGTCGGAGTCTGCTTTAGATACATATCAAGCATCTTTAATTGATTCAATATGGTCGATAAATTTTCTTATTTAACTAATAGCTTGCAATCTAAACACATCTACATCCTTGAATCTTTCCTCTAGGTCTTCAACTGATTTAATTGGAAGTGTGAATTTAAAAGTACTACCTTTATTAACTTTACTTTCCACCCAGATTTTCCCACCATGGGCAAGAACAATTCCTCTTGAAATTGCAAGACCTAATCCTGCTCCTCCAAACTTTCTATCTACACCGGAATCTACCTGATAAAACGTATCAAAAACCATTTTTTGCTGGTTTTTTGGAATGCCTCTACCAAAATCCTGCACTTCAAATAAAATATTTTCATTTTCAGTTTTAGCACGGACATTAATAACAGTTCCCTCTGATGAAAACTTTATGGCATTATTCATAAGGTTAATTAAAACTTGTTTGACACGATCTTGATCTATGGATAAATCTTGGACATTATCTAGTACTTCTGAATGTATTGTAATTTCTTTTAACTCCGCAGAAGATTTCATTGTCTCAACAACATCACTTATCATTTTATTTATATTAGTTATTTCAGTGATGAATTTCATTGTACCAGATTCCAACCTGGAAATATCAAGGATATCTTGGATAAGATTATCTAATCGGTTTGTGTTTCTAAGGACAATCTCAAGACTTTTTTTCTGTTCATCAGTAATTTCACCAAGAGTTTCTTTCAAGATCATTTGTACATAACCCTTAATTGATGACATTGGTGTGCGTAGTTCATGAGATGTAATATTTAAAAAGGCAGATTTTAACTGATCAAGTTTTTTTAATTTATTGTTCTGTTGTTTAATTTTTTTCTCGGATTTAGAAAGCTCAGTGTTTATTTTCTGAAGTTGAGCAGTTCTTTCTTCAAGTTGAGCTACGTAGTCTTCTCTTTCATCTTGTGTAGATACTAATTCTTTATTCATCGATACTAGTTGTTCAGAATATTCTCTAAGTTCTGATTCTATTTTCTTTAACTCAGTTATATCTCTAAAATTTTCAACAATACCAATAACTTCATTATTTGAATTTAAATATGGTAATGAGGTAACAAAACATGAAATGTCGGTATTGTTATTATTCATAATTGTTTCTTCGTATTCATCACGTTTGTTGTTTTTAATGATCTTCCTCATTGGACAATTGTCTGTTTGACATCTTTGAAACTGAAATACCTCAAAGCATTTTTTCCCTATAGATCTTGTTTTATCTATTCCAAACATTTCTAAATATGTTTGATTTATCCTTAGTATTCGAAAATCCTTATTGATTACAACTATTCCATCAGCTGCGTTGTTAAATATCTGATTTAAATCCATTAAAGTTGTCTCAGTTTCATGAGATAACCTATTCATACGTTTCATTATATCCATATGCTGCTGATTTTTTCTTTCTAATTCAATTTTCGCTAGAATGATTTCTTCTTCCGCTTTTTTAATCTCAGTAATATCTCTTACGATAGCTTGCAAAAATGGTTTATTTTTCTCAATTTCAACTCTTGTTAACAGAACTGTTGTTGGAAATTCTTTTCCATCTAGTGTTTTATGCATCCATTCAAAAAAATTAGATCCTTTATCCATAGCTTTTTCAATCATTTTTTTAGCTTTTTCGGTTGAAGATTCTCCATCAGGTTGATACTTGGGAGATATATCCCAAGGACCCATTTTTGTAAATTCTGCTTCATCTTTTGCCTTAAATAGAATAACAGTTGCATGATTTCCAGATGTAAATTTCCAATCCGGGGGTGCAAATGTCATAAGCGCATCTCTTGACGAATCAAATAATATTTTATATCGTTCTACTGCAATCTTATGGTTTGTGATATCCCAAAGAATTCCATGGTAATGTGTAATTTTTCCCTGTTTGTTTCTTCTGATGATTTTTTTATCTTCAATCCATTTTATTTTTCCATTTTTTGTAATAATGCGGTACTTTTGAGTAAATTCTTTTCTTGTTTTTTCTTTACTGTATTTTTCAACTTCACTTATCGTTCTCTTCAAATCATCAGGGTGAATGGCATCGATAAATGACACATCACAAGAGATAAACTCTTCTGCCGTATAACCAAAAATATTCTTTACATTATCGGATGTAAATTCAACAGGCCATCCCTCAACATTTTTCCAGAGGAAAAATGTTATTGGACTTGTATTGATGAGATTATTGATTTCATGGGTTATTTCTTTACTTATTTTTCCTGTTTCTTCATGATTTTCATCAGCAAAAATAATGGTCTTATCAGGAATATTTTCAAATATGTCATCCATTGTTTCTAATTGTTCATAAGTACTCTGAATCTTAGTATAAAACAATCCAAGTTTTTCTGATTCCCTTAACTCTTTTACAATATCGGGTTCTTTTTGCATATATACCATCCAAAATAAATTATTAATAATCTTCTTCCATATATTTTATGGCAGCAATAGATGTTAATCTATTGAAAATCGAAAGTATTGAATTCATTAACTATCCCATCCAGTTAAATATATAATAGATAAGATTGTGATATAAAAACATTTAGATAAGAAAAGATTTTATGTGAGAAAATTTCAAATGAGATTGCTTTCTATTCGTAAGCAAAATAACTATTTACTTTATCCATAAGTTCATTGTTTTCAAATGGTTTATTTAAATAATCAGTAATATATCTCATGGTGTTAGATTTTTCATTAGGAATATCTTTTGCGGAAAGAACCGATATTATTAATTTTTCATTTAAACCTCTTTTCACAATTTCATCAATTGTTTCCCATCCAGTCATAATGGGCATCATAAGATCAATTAAAATCACACCATTAAAATTCTCTTTTTCGAGAAAATCCAAACATTCAATACCTGAATTTGCAGCAAAAACTTCAAATCCCTCTTCCTCAAAAAGAGTTCGAATTGCAATTATAATATATGGGTCATCATCCACAATAAGCAGTTTTTTTTTCTCTACCATATTATTCTATCATATAATTAGACATCATAAATATTTTGGTTTTACACAAATCATTTGACAGATTTTTATTTAAGTTTTAATCAAGTTTATGCTATTGATAGATAATTTCAAATGAGTTTTTGTTTTATTTGAAAAACCTCGTTACATTTCTTTAGAATAACAAAGATGTCTTATGTTACAGTAAGATATCTCTTTTGGATGATAAAGAAAAAAACCTAATTAATTTTTTTTGATGAGGTTCAATAGTTTTTAGCAATAGAAAACCTCCTCACGCAAGCCCGCTCAATTATTTCAAATATATTCTTTCAATAAGGTTGTATTTTTTAAAATGTTGCATTGCATCTCCTGAAAGTGTTTCCGATTTCCCAAGTATGAGTTTCCCACCAGTTTTTAATGCATTATAAAAATCGATATACAGCTTATTTTTTAATTCACGATTAAAATAGATAACGACATTACGACAGAAAATAATATCAAAATTTGTTTTTTTATTCCCAGAGATTAAATCATGAAATTCGAAATGAACAAGTTCCTTAACAGATGGTTTAAATGTATAAGATCCATCTTTTATATCAAAATATTTCTGATGGTTCTTGAAATAACTTAATTGATTTTCAACTGGCATTTGTTCATAACCTGAATTTTCCTTATATATTCCAGAACGTGCACATTCAAGACAATCTTGATCGATATCCGTTCCAATGATTCTTAGTTTTCTTTTAGCATCATATTCTCCCATTTTTTCAATAAAAAGCATGGCGATACTATATGCTTCTCGTCCATCAGAACTTCCCGCACTCCAAATATTAATAGTATCATTTTTTTGATTAATTATTTCAGGAATAATAATATTTTGAAGTACATTAAATGTTGAGTGATCTCTGAAAAATTCTGTGACATTTATTGTTAATTCTTTTCTTAGTTTTTTCTGTTCTTGTAGATCATTTTTTAGTAATTTCCAATATTCATGATATGTATTGAACTTAAAATGATTCAATCTTGTTTTAAACCTTCTATCAATGAAACTATCACTATATTGTAAAGTGTTAAAATCAAGGATTTTTGTTATATTTTCTTTTAATACAAAAAAATCTTTACTATATTTTGTTTCAATGGTCATGTTATCCTTTCCATTCATTTTAATTCTGTTCTTTGTTTATCATGATATTTTTTGACATTTTTCTTTTATTAATTCATAGTGTTAAAATGTCAGAATGAAAAAATGAGGTGTTAAGGGGCCTATTATGTGAAAAAATAACTGGATGAAGGGGTGATTTTCTTTAGTTTTTCAATTGGGAAAGAAATTGAATAATAGGTGATTAGGAGGGGGATAAAATGGGAAATAAACTGTGAAAAAACCACAATATAATCATACTGGAAATAATGAAACAATCAGAAAAATAAAATGAAATAGATAAATATAAAAAAGTTTCAATGATTTTTTCTATTACGTTTTCGATAATAAATGATTAAAAATTAAGAATATGAAATGTGGGCACAATATGATTATTTATCTCGAAGCATATTTTCGATCATATCTTTACCCAAAGGAGTAAGGCCATAGAGTTTAATGTTAGTACCACCTTTCTTTTCCTCAACAAGTTCAAGGCCAACTAAGGATTCATCTTCCCTATAACGAGATTTCATCCCGCGGAGAGCTCCAATAACATTAGTGGGAGTTGTCTTAACGTGATATGCAATTTCAGAAGTATAACTATAACTTGGGCTAATATCAAAAAGATATTCAGCGATCTTCTTACGTACATTACTCCTGCGTAACGCCCGTGCAATCATCGGGCGTTTCATCTCAGTTGAAACATTATTTCCATCCATGTTGTGCATCCCAAATCCTCATCGCTAATATTCTGTATGAAAATGCCCATATATATAGTAGATTATTATATGAAGCATCATTAGAATATGAAGATACATATGTATGTGCATATGTAGATTATAATTGGATTTAAAAAAATTATACTAACATTACGAGTTCAATAGAGAGCCAAAAAAATATATTAAATGTTATTAAATTATTAATTTTTAACTGATATTTCTCTAGGTCTAGAAATTGAAATAAAAATAGAATAAACAAGAAAATGGGAAAGTAAAAAAAGACAAGAAATAACTCCTGAAATAAAGATAAGGTCAAACACACCCGCGCCACCAATAACTGCTTCCATTGGCATATCCGGTTGAAACAATAGTAAAGATGGAAGATGGAAAACATCAGCACCAATAAATACACCAAAAATACATATAATATAAGAAAAAATAAAACGATGTAACAACTGATCATGATGAAACATAAACAATGAAATAAAAGAACCCGTAAGTGCTGGAAACAAGGAAAAAGGAAATGGAGAAACAATACCTTTCTCAACAAGGGGAATAGTTACAAAAAAAGACATTATGGTAACTGAGACAATTCCAAATAACAAGGATGATTTTAATATCTTAACTTTATATAATGAATATAAACATATAATGAATGGAATTGCAAAACCAATGAGGTGTATGTTGATATTCCACATATTAAAAGAAAAAAGAAAAATTGATGATGTAAATGATGTTATAGTAGCTCCTAGAATTAAAATTATAATGGAACAAAAAATAAGATCCAATAATATGTTAGAATTTTTTAAAAAAAGGAATTCGATTTTTCTAAGAATCTTTCTACTTATTACATTCATCATGACAATTTGTGTCACAATACCTTTTTAAACATTGGTGGAAAAATAGTACAAATGACAAAATAACAAAACAGAAGTTTCAGAATTTAAAAATATCAATCAAACATAAGAAAAAACACAGAAACTTGCTCTGGTAAAAGCATAAAATTTTTTAATAAAACACTCTACCTCTTAATTTTTCAAACATCGTCGTAACTTGCAATTCATCAACTTGAAGCATACTTCCATCATCATCAAACTGAACAACAAGAACACTACTAGGGTGAGGATAGGTATTAATGACATGTGCTTTTCTCTCAGGTTTTCTTGGATGAACAACATCTTTAACAAAAACCTCAACACCCCGTTTAATTCCTCTTGAGTCTAACATATCAAAAAAAAACGGAAAATAATTATTAAACCTTTCTGAATAAATAAAAATCGTAAAAAAATAATGAAATTTAAATACCATATTTTCAATTCAGTTAAATGGAGGAGGAAATTATGAGGAAAATAAAAAAAAACCAAATAGTTATGGTATTGATAACAATAACATTTTTATTATCTGCTGCATCTTCATTGTTACCAATAGTATCAGCAAGCAACTATACAATAACCATAAAAGATATAAATTTTCAAAAAACTGGAACTAAAACAATAGGTGCAAATACAATAAAAGTTTATACGATAAATGTCATATTAACAAATGAAGGGGATGAAACATCAGACAGTATAACCGTAGAACTTCTTGATGATGGCGTACCTATAAATAAAGAAAAAATTATAGCACCTGGAGAATCAAAAACATATATCTTTGAAGACACCCCATTCATATCAGGAGAAATTGAAGTAAGATACTATCCAACCGATAGAGAAATTGATGAAACAACTGCAAATTCTGGTAACACAACAATCCAATTAGGAACTAACTCAGAAACAACAGAGTCAACACCGTATGTTAATATAATTTTCATGTTTGGTATCATTATATTCATTAGTTATGTAATAAAAAAAGGAAGAAATAGAATATAAAAAAATCATTCAATTTTTTCATAAGCTGTGATCATAACATGATCAACCGCTCTTGCCATTGAACCATCTATTAAAATAGTTGGATCTGAAGTATATTTCAAATTAGGTTCTGTATACTTTGCAGGGAAATCTTTGTATGTATATGGTTCATTAGAATATAGTTCATGACCATTAACATCATAAAAAACAACATTTACGACAAAAGTAACATATCTATTGTGGGGATTATGAAGAAAATACTTCAGTTCAACTGAGCGTACACTTCCATACTCCTCATCATCCTTAATAAACGCAAGATTTGCGTTATCAAGTTTAACAACATCAGACTCAAAATCAATGTTTTCAAAAGTTTTCTCTGTTGTTGTTCCTTCATTAACACAACCACTCATCGAAGCCATGAAAAAAATGACGATACATATAATACTAATTTTTTTAAAATCCATGTTTAACTCAACCAAAATAGAGATATCAATCAAATATTTAAATATTCTAAAATAATCAAAAAGAAAATCGATTTTGCTGGTTATTTAGAAAAACATTTAATAAATATATAAGTATTAATAATATGGGAAAGACGAGGTGAACATATTGGTAGAAAATTCTGAATTAATGAAGCAAATATTAACCACATTACTTACAATTTCTGGCAGAAAAACAACTCCAAGTCATGCAGTCTATGTAATGACATCAACAATTGAAAAACTAAAAAAACAATACTCTTTTTTAAATGATATAGACGTAATGGACACAACGTTTATCGAAGAGGGGGATCAAGTAACTGTTATGGCTAATATAAATGACATTTCAAAAAATGAATT
The DNA here is from genome assembly GCA_002254885.1 of Thermoplasmatales archaeon ex4572_165. Classification (GTDB taxonomy): domain Archaea; phylum Thermoplasmatota; class E2; order DHVEG-1; family DHVEG-1; genus EX4572-165. Next base: position 524 of record NJDG01000034.1, on the reverse strand, counting down.
TGGATCTGCTTTAAAGGATATTATTAGTACTCTTACAGAGAATCTTGGAAAAGAAGCGGGTCATTTCTTCTTTAAGGAAATTTCACAAAAACTCAGTGAAGACTCAATATCGACAATGAGGGATTTTGGAATTGATCTGGGACTTATGCAGTTGGAACAAATGGTTAGTAAAATGGGAAACACATTATTAAATTAATTATATTTAAAATATATTAATAATAACATATAAATCTATTTTTTTATTTTTCCTTCTATTTATGATATATTCATCGGAAGTAATAAAGGAATAATATTGTAAATATTCAACAATATATCTCTCAAAATATTCATATAGTATCTTACCTGTATATTCACATGCATATTCACATGCAAATAAACTTTATAATTACCCATTCTAATGTTCAGACCAAACTCTTACTGTGTAAATTGGTGTAAAAAAAGGATGGGATTAATATTGAAAGGAAAAAATGAAAGAAATGATATTGCAGCGATTGGTATTGGAGCCATGATTGTTTTTATTGCTA
>NJDG01000033.1 GCA_002254885.1 Thermoplasmatales archaeon ex4572_165 | reverse complement strand
ATTGCATGTATAGAAAAACGATCTATGAAATCTGAAGAAAAACCATCCATTCTACTACTTGTTGTTGGTCCTGCTGAAATTACATTCCATTTCTTCCCCTTTTTCTCCATTAGGGGCCCACAATGATACAATGCCATCTCTGATGGGTTAAATGGAATTGAAATGTTTTCATCTTTTAACAAAAGTCGATGTGCTTCATCTCTACCTGTAAACATTTTTCCAGACAAATAAACAATATCTCCAACTGAAAGATGGTTCAATTCATCTTTTTTTAATGGTAAAGTAAATTCCTTAATCATGATTCATCATCTCAAAACTTCCATCTGCATGTAAAGTCATCTTTGCTCTTCGATCCGCCCAGCATTGCACAACCATACCCACAGGAAGACTTGCTGGATGCCTGGGTGCTTTTTCAATATGAACATCTAGAACCGTTGTTTTTCCCCCTAGACCCATAGGACCAATACCTGTTTTGTTAATTTCTTTTATTAAATCATTTTCAATCTGAGCGATAGCCTTATCTTGATGATGCATGCCAATGGGCCGTAGTAATGCTTTCTTACCTAGTTTCATTGCTAAATCTGCTCCCCCCCCTACCCCTATACCAATAACCGTTGGTGGACAGGGATTACCCCCTGCAGATTTAATCTCGCGGATAACAAAATCTTTCACACCATCCATACCATCCAAGGGTTTCAACATGACAAGTTTGCTCATATTTTCACTTCCTCCACCCTTTGGAATAGCCGTAATAATTGCATCATCACCAGTTGTAAAATCCCAAGTAATTGCAGGGATGTAGTCACCCGTATTATCCTTATGATTCCTACGTGTGAATGGATCAAATGTATTAGGACGTAATGGAATTTCTTTTGTCGCAATTTTTACAGCTTCAACAATGCAAGGTTTTAACTGCCCAATAAATGGATAATCCTTTCCTACCTCAATAAAAAATGTTTGAACACCAGTATCTTGACATAAAGGTCTATCTGTTTTTTTTGCGATATCAACATTCTTCAACATCGTTTCAATCTGGATTTTGGCAATTCCGCGCTCTTGCTCATATGCCCTTTCCAATGCACAAACCACATCAATAGGTAATGTAGTCTCAGCAAGTTTGATAAGATCAACAACTCCCCTAATCAGTTTTTTATTATCCATTCTTTCCAAAAGAAAGATATGCAATTAAAAATGATAAAATTTTCTTTTTTTATTGATAAGCACACATTTCATCATCAATAATTATTCTATCCAGTATGTTTAATACATCAAAATATGAACACATAACCCTTACATCATCTTTTAAAGCATTTAGATTATGACAATATCTAAAATATTTAGGAAGAATTGTTCGGAACCTTGAAACCCCATTTCTTTCACCATAAAAATCACATTGAAAACGTAAGTGTTTTTGAATAATACTCTTTTTTTCATTTAATGAAGGATATTGAAACGCTTCATATGACAAAGTTTTTTTTATTTGAGGAAAAATCCAGGGATCTCCAATGAGATTCCTTCCAGGCATCACACCAAATGCATTTGTTTTTTTAAGAATTTCACATGCATTTGTTTTTGAAACGCCACCATTTGCAATTACTGGGATATCTACGGAATATGAAACCTTTTTTATGATATCATAATCAACGTGTATTCCAAATTTTCTTTCACCAGATCTTCCATGAACCGTAATTGCAGAAACACCGGCTTTTTCAAGTTTTCTAGCCAAAGAAACTGCATTTTTATTATTCTCAGAAAAACCAGATCGCATCTTTACCGTAACCGGAATCGAAATTATAGAACAAATCTGTTCAACGATTCTTACCGCAAGATCCTCCTGTTTCATTAGGGCTGCCCCTTGGCCTTTTGAAATCACCTTTTTTACTGTACAACCCATGTTAATATCAATATAATCAAAACCATTTTTTTCAAGAATAATCGCGGCTTCCTGCATATTATCTGGATTATTACCAATGAGCTGGACACCTTTCAAATGATTTCCGGGTTCCTTTTGAATCATCTCCATAGTTTTTTCATTTTGATTAATAACTGCCTTTGCATTCACCATCTCAGTACAAACAAAAGGTGGATCAAACATAGAAAGTATGCAACGAAATGGATAATCAGTAAAACCTGCTAATGGTGGAAGCATAAGTTTTTCTTTTTTAATAATTTTTGAAAATGATGTATCATTCATCGCATACATACCATTAATGAATATTTAAAAAAAACTTAAAAAAATAAGAAAAAAGGGAAGAAATTGTTTCCCTATTAGTAATTACTTTCGTTCTTTAACTAATGCATCAACAATTGATGGATCTGCAAGAGTGCTTGTATCTCCAAGTTGATCGATATTTCCATCTGCGATCTTTCGAAGTATTCGTCTCATGATTTTTCCAGATCTGGTTTTTGGAAGCCCTTGAGTGAACTGTATTTTATCAGGACTTGCAATTGGTCCAATTTCAGTTCGAACTGTTTGAACAAGCTCTTTTGTGAGCGTATCATCATAGCTTTCACCAGTTTTCAAGGTAACATACGCATAGATTCCCTGACCTTTAATCTCATGTGGGAATCCAACAACAGCTGCTTCTGCAACTTTTATATGTTTTCCAAGAGCGCCTTCTACTTCTGCTGACCCAATACGATGGCCAGAAACGTTAATGACATCGTCAACACGACCTGTGATCCAATAATAACCATCAGCATCTCTGTGAACTCCATCACCTGTGTAAAAATTTCCTGGATACATTGTAAAATATGTGTCCTTGAATCTTTTATGATCTCCATAAAGTGTTCTCATCATTCCAGGCCATGCGGTTTTTATGACAAGGTTTCCACTTACATCGTTTCCTTTGATTTCGTTTCCTTCTTCATCAACAATCATTGGTTCAACACCAAAGAATGGAAATGTTGCACTACCAGGTTTTAATGGTGTTGCACCAGGCATTGGTGTAATAAGAATTCCACCAGTTTCAGTTTGCCACCATGTATCAACAATTGGACATTTTTTATTACCAACAAGATCGAAATACCAGTTCCATTCCTTGGATTTAATTGGTTCTCCAACGGTTCCAAGTAATCTTAAACTACTGCGATCATGTTGTTTTACCCAGTCATCTCCTTCTCTCATAAGTGCTCTAAGAGCGGTTGGAGCTGTATAGAATATGTTTACATTGTGTTTTTCACAAACTGCCCAGAATCGCCCCCAATCTGGATAATTTGGAACACCCTCATACATTATTGTTACTGCTTTATTTGCAAGAGGTCCATAGATTATGTAAGAATGACCTGTAATCCATCCAATATCTGCGGTACACCAGTAGACATCACCAGGATGATAATCAAATACATATTTATGAGATACAGCAGAATATACTAGATATCCACCAGTTGTATGAAGAACTCCTTTTGGTTTTCCAGTTGAACCAGAGGTATAAAGGATAAAAAGTGGATCTTCTGCATCCATATGTTCAGGAGGACAAACAGCATCTGCATTTTTCATTTCATCATGCCACCAGTAGTCTTTATCGGTCATTTCAACATCTGAACCGATACGTTTTACAACAACAACAGACTCAATACTTGGCGTTTCTTGAACTGCTTTATCTGCAGTGGTTTTCATTGGAAGAGGTTTTGCGCCTCGAACTCCTTCATCTTGTGTAATTAGCATTTTACATTCTGAATCATTGATTCTATCTCGAAGTGAATCTGCTGAAAATCCCCCAAATACAATAGAATGAACTGCACCAATTCTTGCACAAGCAAGCATGGAAATAGCAAGTTCAGGAACCATTTGAAGATATATACATACTCTATCTCCTTTCTTTATTCCTTTATTTTTCAAAACATTTGAGAATTTTTGGACTTCATCTAGAAGTTCTTTGTATGTGTATTTTTTATCTTCAGTTGGTTCATTTCCTTCCCAAATTATTGCAGTATCGTCACCATGTCCATCTTCAATATGTCGATCTAAACAATTATATGATGCGTTTAATTTTGCATCTGTAAACCATTTTATTTTTGCTTCTTTAAAATCATAGTCTTGTACTTTGGTCCATTTATCAAACCAGCTTATTTGCTCTTCTGCAAGTTTTCCCCAAAATGCACTTGGATCTTTTATGGATTCTTCATACATTTTTTTGTATTCATCCATATTTTTAATATATGCTTTTGAGCTAAATTCTTGATTTGGTTTAAATGTTTTTACTTCTTCAGCCATATTTTTCAATTCCTCCATTTTAATATTTTTTCTATGTGGGATACTCCCCATTTTTTGTTATTCATTTGGTACTGTATTTACCCTTAATTGAATCTGCTCGAATACAGTTTTACTATAAGTAGTTTTTGTACTGATTATACTAATTTTTTGGATTAATATTTATCATTAAATTTCTAGTATTTTTTTTGTGATTGGAGCAAAATCAAATTCTTTAATTGATTCCATTTGATCAAACATATATTTTCGTACAAGAGGCGTGTATGAAATGAAATCGTTTTCTTTTAGAAACCGTATCTTATTTATTTTATCCTCCTTATAATCTTGATATGAAGGATACGCGGAGATTAATACAGTTTCAAATTTTTTACGGGCAAGAAATATGGTGGATGAAGTATCGATTTCTTCGATGTCTTCAATACAAGGATATTTTCCAGGGTTGAATTGGAAATGATAAAATGCAAGAATTTCAAATCCCAAAACATGAAGATTTGGTATTGTTATATCTGTCATTATCTTTTGTTGATAGAATCTCTTCCTTAATCGTGATATGGTATGACGTGAGAGATTAACCATTTCACCAATGGTTTGTGTTGATGCTTGAGGATTTTTGATGATGGCTGTATACACCCTTTTTTCTTTATCAGTTAAGTTTACAATTTGATTATTTCTAAACCATTCTTCATCAGTATTATCTTGATTAAATCCTAAGCCATAAAATGAACCTATAACTCTATTATACTGAAAGAATCGGATAATATCGCTTCCTTGAAATGGAAAAACTATTTCATTTGGATGCTCTTTTTCAAGTAATCCTAATTTTCCAAATGTTTCTCTTCGGATGTCGTTAATCTTACTGATATTTGTATAATTTTTAGAGAGACTTATTGAAAAACCTTTTTCTTGAGCTCCCATTGAGTAGAATATTTCATCATATATTTCAATAGCTCCTTTTGTGGTTTCTATCCGTTTTTTTAAGGGTATGATTGGGTTAAATTCTGAGTGGATAACTGCAAGAATTTCACTACCAAGTTTATTGAGAAGCGGGATTTTTTTTTGCATGAATGCTTTTTGTTGCAGGAGTCTACGTTTGATTGAAGTTAGTGTTGATAGTTTTATATTTATTTTTTTTGAAAGTTCACTATCGTTTAAAGTAGGATTGGATATCAATCCGAAAAGTACTTTTCGTTCATTTTCTGTTAACTCTATTTTCTCCACAATAAAGACCCATACAAAAAAGGTTTTATATATTTTTCTCACTTTCACGAAAAAAATATATATATTTTATGATTTTGATTATTTATATGGCATATTTGAGCATTATAACGATATTTGAAGAACACTTATAGTAAATTGACGAAATTGACACGAAAACATTTATATAAATGATATTAATTTCAAAGAACAAAATATAGAGGTCTGTATATGGGAAAATCTATAGCACAAAAAATACTTGACAAACATATAATTAAAGGAACTCCAAAACCAGGGGAAGAAGTAGGAATAAAGATTGACCAGACACTCACGCAAGATGCAACCGGTACCATGGCATATCTTCAATTTGAAGCCATGAAAGTACCAAAAGTAAAAACCGAGTTATCCGTCAGTTATGTAGACCATAATACCGTACAAATCGGTTTTGAAAACGCAGACGATCATAAATATCTAATGAGCGTAGCGGCAAAATATGGGATAATATATTCCCGTGCAGGAAATGGCATATGCCACCAGGTACACTTAGAACGTTTTGGAAAACCTGGTAAAACACTTCTAGGATCCGATTCACACACTCCAACAAGTGGAGGAATAGGAATGATTGCTATTGGTGCGGGTGGTCTTGATGTTGCTGTTGCAATGGCCGGTGGTCTCTTTTATTTAAACTATCCAAAAGTAATAAAAGTCAATCTAACCGGAGAATTGAAACCATGGGTTTCTGCAAAAGATGTGATTCTTAAAGTTCTTGAAACATTTACAACCAAAGGAAATGTCGGATGTGTATTTGAATATGGAGGACCTGGAGTAAATACACTATCTGTTCCAGAACGTGCAACAATTACCAATATGGGTGCAGAATGTGGAGTTACAACCTCTGTTTTCCCAAGTGATGATATCACAAAAGAATTTTTAAAAGCACAAGGTCGTGAAGAGGACTGGACAGAACTTAAAGCAGATGATGATGTAGAATATGAAAGAACTATTGACATTAACCTTAGTTCGCTTGAACCACTTGCAGCAACCCCACACAGCCCAGGAAACATCTCAAAAGTTAAAGATCTTGAAATGCCTGTTGATCAAGTATGCCTTGGAAGCTGTACAAACTCATCATACAAAGACCTTATGACTGTTGCAAAAATAGTAGAAGGAAAAGTTGCCCATCCAAATGTAAGCTTTGTCGTTGCACCTGGTAGCAAACAAGTCCTTGAAAACATTACAAAAGATGGAGGATTTGCAAATCTGCTCTCAGCTGGTGCAAGATTTACAGAAAACGCTTGTGGTTTTTGTATTGGTAACAGCCAATCACCAAAAACAGAAGCTGTATCATTACGAACCAGTAACCGTAACTTCCTTGGAAGAAGTGGAACTAAAAGCGCAAATGCATATCTTGTGAGTCCTGAGACCGCAGCAGCAGCAATAATCACCGGGGAATTCACAGATCCAAGAGATCTTGAAAAACAAGGTATAAAATATCCAAAAGTAGAGATGCCAAAGAAATTTCATATCGATGATTCAATGTTTATTTTTCCAGAAGATGCAGTAAAAACCGATATTTATCGTGGACCAAACATCGGGAACCCACCAGAAGCTCAACCACTTAAAGACACAATCAGCGGAGATGTAACAATAAAGGTTGAAGATAAAATCACAACAGACCACATCATTCCTGCTGGATCAAAAATGAAATATCGATCAAATGTACCAAAATATTCAACATTCTTGTTTGAAGTAGTGGATCCAGATTTTCATGACCGTGCAGAGAAAATAAGAGACAGCGGAAAAGACAACATCATCGTAGCAGGTCTTTCATATGGTCAGGGAAGTAGTCGTGAACATGCAGCACTTTGCCCTATGTATATGGGTGTTAAAGCAGTCATTGCAAAATCTATGGAAAGAATTCACAATGCAAACCTGATCAACTTTGGAATATTACCTCTTAACTTCAAAGATGAAAAAGACTACGATGGAATAAATCAAGGAGATGAACTGGAAATTCCAGATATTAAATCATCACTTAAAGAAAGTAAAAACCTAATTGTAAAAAATAAGACGAAAGGAACTGAGTTTGAAGCAACATATGTTCTGTCTGATAGGCAAAAAAATGTACTCCTAGCAGGTGGTACACTATCATATATGAAAAATTAATAGAGGAATAAAAAATGGCACAACGTGGAATTAGAGAGTATGATGCAAAAAGCATGCTTGCCAAATACTGGAAAGACTACATCAGTAAAGATTTTACATTTGCTGGAAAAGTAGCACTTGTCGATCCAGATACAAATATGGACAAACTTGCAATAAAGCATCCATGGCTAAAAAAAGAAAAACTTGTGGTAAAACCAGATCAACTTTTTGGAAAACGTGGAAAACATGGTCTGATTTTACTTGATACAAATTACGCTGATGCAAAAAAATGGATTAAACAAAAGATGAATAAGGAAACAAAGGTTGGTAAAATCACAGGAAAATTAACCCATTTTCTTATTGAACCATTTACACCGCATGAAACAGAATATTATATCGCAATTAAGGGAAACCGTCAGGGCGATATTGTTTATTTTTCAAACCATGGTGGTGTTGATATCGAAAGTGTATGGGATACTGTTTCTGAAATCAAAGTTGGTGTCAATGAAGATATTAACAAAATAGATATTGAAAAACAACTCCCAAAAGATACTCCAAAGGAAAACAAAAAAATCATTTCTGATTTTATAAAAGGCCTATATAAATTCTATGACAGCCTAGGGTATACATATTTTGAGATCAATCCTTTTGCAATTGTAAACAAAGAAATCATCCCTCTTGACCTTGTCGCACGAATAGATGATACATCCAATTTTGAACATATCACAAAATGGGGAGATTTAAAATTTCCAACACCTTTTGGAATGAAATCATCCAAAGAAGAACAATATGTAAAAGAGCTTGATGCAAAAACTGGTGCAAGCTTAAAGCTTACTGTCTTAAATCCAGATGTAAGAGTATGGACTATGGTTGCAGGAGGCGGTGCTAGTGTCATATATGCTGATACCATTGTTGATCTTGGATTTAAAGACGAGCTTGCAAACTATGGAGAATACAGTGGTAATCCCAATAAGGAATCGACATACCAATATGCAAAAACAATCCTTAAACTCATGACCAAGGATAAGGGTACAAAAGCAAAACCAAAAATCCTAATAATTGGAGGAGGGATTGCGAATTTCACCGATGTTGCTAAGACTTTTGATGGAATTATAATGGCTCTGAAAGAATATAAGAAACAACTCAAAGATGCACATGTGAAAATCTATGTCCGTAGAGGAGGTCCAAATTATCAGGAAGGTCTTAAAAATATGAAAAATCTTGGTGAAGAACTAGATCTTCCAATTGAGGTATATGGTCCAGAGACTCATATGACTAGAGTTGTCCCTATGGCCCTTGAAGGAGGGAAAAAATAATGCCTGAAAAAAAACCAGATTACAAACTTTTTGATAAAAACACACGATCAATTGTTTTTGGATATCAACAAAATGCGATACAAAGAATGCTTGATTTTGACTATGTTTGTCGACGAGAGAAACCAAGTGTTGCATGTATTGTAAATCCAACACGTGAAGGAATGCATAAATGTTTCTGGGGTACACAAGAAGTCATGATACCAATGTATCGAACCCTTAAAGAAGCAACCAAAAAACACAAAGATGCAGATGTAGTGGTAAATTTTGCAAGTTTCAGATCAGCATATGAAACAACAATGGAAGCACTTGAAACTAAAACCATTCGTACAGTTCGATCATATCCTTAGATATGAGAAAAACCCAGATATCAAAATGATAGTTCTCCTTGGAGAAGTCGGTGGCTCAGATGAATATGAAATAGTAGAACTTCTTAAAAAGAAAAAAATTAAAAAACCAATTGTTGCCTGGTGTATTGGAACATGTTCAAAGGTATTTCCTGCTGAGGTACAATTTGGTCATGCAGGTGCAAGAGCTGGTGCAGATCGAGAGACTGCGGATGCTAAAAACAAGGCACTTAAAGAAGCAGGGGCAATTGTTCCAAATAGTTTTGAAGATTTTGATAAAAAAATCAAACAAACATATGACAAACTCGTAAAAGCAGGTACGCTTAAACCACAACCAGATGTAGAACCACCAAGAATACCAATTGATTACAAAATTGCAATGAGAGATGGAATAATTAGAAAACCAACTGAATTCATCAGCACCATCTCAGATGATCGTCAAGAAGAACTCATGTACTGTGGAATTCCAATCAGTAAAGTATTCAGCGATGACATAGGCCTTGGAGGAGTACTTGGATTGTTATGGTTTAAAAAACAACTACCTAAATGGGCAACTGATTTTATTGAAATGGTTGTACTTGTAACTGCGGATCATGGACCTGCGGTATCTGGTGCACATAACGCGATTGTTTGTGCACGTGCAGGAAAAGATCTTGTAAGCAGTCTTGCAAGTGGACTTTTAACCATTGGACCAAGATTTGGAGGAGCGGTACAAGGTAGTGCAGCTCATTTCACAACATATCTTTATGCCGGAGAAGACCCAGCATTCATGATCAAAGATATGAAAAAGAAAAATGTAAACATTCAAGGAATAGGGCATCGTATTAAATCTGTTACAAACCCTGATGTCAGAGTAGAAGTACTGATAAAATATGCAAAAAAACATTTCCCAGAAACCGAAACTCTTGACTATGCATTATCTATCGAAAAACTAACAACAAGAAAGAGGGGAAATCTAATCCTCAATGTCGATGGTTGTATAGGTGTTCTAACTTGTGATATGCTTCGAAGCATTGGATATACTCGTGAACAAGTAAAAGAGTTTGTAGATCTAGGAATACTCAATGCATTCTTTGTCCTTGGACGTAGTATTGGTCTTATTGGTCATATCATTGATCAGAAACGTCTTAAAGCAGGATTATACAGACATCCATGGGACGATATTGCTTATATGATGCCTGATAAACCAGAAAAGGTGAAGTAATGCCTGAAAAAGGAAAGATCATTTATACAAAAGTTGATGAAGCACCCGCTTTAGCAACTTATTCTTTTCTCCCTATAATTAAAGCTTTTACAGATATTGCAGGAGTAAGCGTTGAAACAAGAGATATTTCTCTTGCAGGAAGAATCATTGCAAATTTTCCTGATATGCTAACAGAGGATCAAAAGATCTCTAATGATTTAGAAGAATTAGGGAAACTTGTTAAGAAACCAGAGGCAAATATCATTAAGCTTCCCTGCATCAGTGCTTCAATCCCTCAGCTGAAAGCAACTATTAAAGAACTTCAGGAACATGGATATAAGCTACCTGATTACCCTGAGAACCCTAAGAGCGAACAGGAAAAAGAAATCAAAGCTACGTATGATACGATCAAAGGAAGTGCGGTAAACCCCGTTTTAAGAGAAGGAAACTCTGATCGTAGAGTTCCACCTCCTGTGAAAGCTTATGCAAGAGAGAATCCTCATCCTATGGGCAAATGGACTGCCGATTCAAAATCTCATGTTGCACATATGAGCAGTGGAGATCTTCGTTCTAATGAGAAATCTTTCACTATTTCAAATGAAACAGCAGGACCTTGTAGAATTGAATTTGTTGATCAAGATAATAATATTAAAACCCTTAAAGAAAACCTTGCACTTATTGATGGTGAAATCATTGATGCAACTGTTATGAGTAAACGTGCATTAAGAACTTTTATTGAAGAACAAATAGTTGATGCTAAAAATAAAGATATCTTATTTTCAGTTCATTTAAAAGCAACTATGATGAAAGTATCTGACCCTATTATTTTTGGTCATGTCGTCTCTGTTTTCTTCAAAGAAGTTTTTGAAAAACATGAATCTGTTTTTGCAGATCTTGGAATCAGTCCAAACAATGGACTAGGTGATCTTTACGCAAAAATTAAAGAATTACCTGATGAAAAAAGATCTGAAATTGAAGCAGACATTCAAACATGTTATGGAAAAAGACCTAAACTTGCCATGGTCAACTCCGATAAAGGCATCACAAACCTACATGTACCTAGTGACGTCATTATTGATGCATCAATGCCTGCTGCTATTCGTAATTCAGGTAAAATGTGGGATATTGATGGAAATCTTTGTGACACAAAATTTGTGATACCTGACAGCAGCTACGCCGGAGTATATCAAGAAACTATTGAGTTCTGTAAAAAAAATGGTGCCTTTGATCCGACTACAATGGGGACAGTCCCTAATGTTGGTCTTATGGCTCAAAAAGCAGAGGAATATGGATCCCATGATAAAACATTCCAATGTTCAAAAGATGGATTAGTTCGTGTTGTTTCAGCTTCTGGAAAGACTATGATTGAGCATACTGTTGAAGAAGGCGATATATGGCGTATGTGCCAAGTAAAGGATCTACCTATTCAAGATTGGGTGAAACTTGCGGTAAATAGGGCAAAGGCAACAGGTTCACCAGCAGTTTTTTGGCTTGATAAAAACCGAGCACATGATAGTCAACTCCTAAAAAAGGTAAATCTATATTTGAAGGACCATGATACAGAAGGCTTAGAGATTCATATCATGTCACCGGTGGATGCTACACGTTTTTCATGTGAGCGGATGAAAGAAGGAAAAGATACAATATCTGTTACGGGTAATGTCCTTAGAGATTACCTAACTGATCTGTTTCCGATCCTTGAAGTTGGTACTAGTGCAAAAATGCTTTCAATTGTTCCTCTAATGAATGGTGGAGGACTCTATGAAACGGGGGCCGGTGGATCTGCACCAAAGCATGTTCAGCAATTCATCCAGGAAGGTCATTTAAGATGGGATTCTCTTGGCGAATTTCTTGCTCTTGCAGTATCTTTGGAACATTTAGGTTCTACTACCAATAATGATAGAGCAAAAATCCTTGCAGAAACTCTGGATCAAGCAACTGCTCAATTCCTCATAAATAACAAGTCACCCTCTAGAAAGGTTAATGAACTGGATAATAGAGGAAGTCATTTCTATTTGACTTTATATTGGGCACAAGCATTAGCCAAACAGACAAAAGATACGGAACTGCAAACATGTTTTGCAAAACTTGCAAAAGAACTCGATGATAAGCAAGAAAAGATCATTGAAGAGTTAAACGCTGCACAAGGGCAATCTGTTGATCTTGGCGGATATTATAAACCAGATGATGAACTTGCAATTACAGCAATGCGTCCAAGTGAAACGTTTAACAAAGCAGTAGAAGCATTATCTGTTTAAGGTAGAAAGTATACATAAAAAAGAAAGTATGTAAAAAAGAATTACATACTTTCTCTCAAATTTTTTTTTATTAGTGTCATTTAAGTAATAATTTCTGCTTCTTTTATTTGAACAACTCAGAATATTAGATACTGTTATTGTGTTATCATGAATATTGAAGAATCTTTAGATGTAGTTGAACAAACAATTCAAGAGTTAATAATTAGAAATCATACAATTCCAATTATTGTTGAAGGGAAAAAGGATAAGATATCCTTACAAAACCTTGGAATTAAAGGAGAAATTATCATATATAATAAAGGAAAATCCTTAACTGATTTCTGTGATTGGATTGCAAAATCTAATGCGGAGGTTATTATTTTAACTGATTGGGATCGACGTGGAGGGATGTTATGTCATCGTATGATGGAATTATTTAATGGCAGAGTTGCATATGATACTGCATTTCGAGAAATTTTTGCAAAACATACTATGATTAAAACAGTTGAAGGTATGGATTCATGGCTTCAAACAATGAATAAAATGATTGACCAATGACCAACAATTAAAATAAAATTATTAAGGACAAAACAAATAATCTAGACCATTTCAAAATCTACGGAAGAAAGAGAAAAAGGCAGAAAAAGATGAGGTAAAAACTGCCTTCCATCTCATATAATTATTTAACTATAATCATCCTATAATTATCCCATAATTTATTATTTGAAATTTCAGGTAAATCATCCAAATCATCTGATTCAATTTGTTTGTCATCAGTTCGTAAAAAAGAATCATCACCTACTTTGATGAGTTTAATTTCGTTTATTTTATTCCAACAATGATTAATTTCCTTACAAGTAAACCATTTATCCCCCTCCCTAATAGAATCTATAATATTAGAGCGAGGATATTCATCTAAATCTTCCCCTAATCCTCCATTGAAAAATTCAACACTAACCTTTTCAACCTTTGAATCTGCTTTATTCATTTTAAGGTGGGAAATCCAAAATATGTCATTCATAGGTTTAATAAAAAATCTTAGTATTTAAAAATATTGAAACAATTGTGAAACAATTGTGAATAATTCTGAAACAAATTTAGATTTATATCCGTTTTTGGTTAAAAATCTTGTATGTCTTAATGTAAAATCATTGATTTATTATTATGGGTAAATAATATAAATTAATAACACCATATACTCTCTAACAATTGTTAATAAGAGGTAAAAATAATGAAAAATAAAACAACAGCAATAATTGGAATTGGGGTTCTCCTTATTCTCCTTCAGATTACACCCGCAATGGCAAATTTAAATGAGGATACTACAACCTTAGAAATCATTAATATTAGTGGTGGATTTGGTGGAGTTACCGTTGAAGTTAAAAATACCGGCGAACATGTTGCAACAAAAATCGCAGTTACAACAACTGTACAAGGTGGATTCTTAAACAAAATTGATATCACACATGCATGTACCGGATGTAGTGACTGTGGAGCAACATTAGATGCCGGAGCAATAAAAACAGAGAAAACAATGGAAGCTGGTTTCATGATTGGATTTGGACCCATACAAATAACCACCTCAGCTAATGCAGAAAATGCCCAAGAGATATCAGACGAAACAACAGGGTTTGTCATTGGACCTCTCGTAATTATCAACTAAAATCCAAAAACAAAATATTCATTAATATCATATTAATCTCAAATAATGGGATTATTCTTTTTTTTTATATAGAAGGATTGAAAAGGAAAACATGATATTCATAATTTATGAATAAACAAAATACAATACTTCTGACTATTCTCTGTATTAGTTTTTTATTGATAGCTTTCCTTGGTTATACATATTATTCAGATGGGGTTGCAATTCACCAAATTAAAGTTGAAATTGAAGAAATAAACAATATCTACCCGAAAGTTACCTCTGCAACATTAACATTTACAATGAATATTACAAATCCAACATCTAAGCATATCAATGATCTATCTTCAACCTTTGATATATATATTGAATCAAATTATATCGGAAAGGGCTCGTTTTCAGATATCGATATTGATCCATTTTCAACAACATATGAATCAATGTCTGTTATAATATATTATAATGGCCTTGCGGATGCGACAGTAGATTTAATTAAAAATTGGGTTAATGGAGAAGAAACAAAATTAACAATCAACGGAACTATGAAAGCATCAGTACTTTTTGGCCTTGCAGAAGCATCACAGGAATTTACTGGTTCAACGTAATTCAATTTTAAATTGGTAGACGAAAGGTATCTACATTTTTCAAAAATACTACATAAATAATATATATTATATAAATTAATGATATTAATATCAATTTATGAGTATGAGCTGACATCCTACATGTTAAGACACTATGAAAAATTTAAAATAATTTCAATAATCATTGTAGTACTTTTC
>NJDG01000032.1 GCA_002254885.1 Thermoplasmatales archaeon ex4572_165 | reverse complement strand
AAATCCATCATTTCAATGATTTCATCAATATTTGCTTGTTTTTTAAAGAGGCTTTGATAATATTCAAGTGTTTCTCGTACTTTTAAGCGATCAAATGAATGAAATTCTTGTGGTAAAATCCCAATTCTTTCTTTTATAGCCTTTTAGCGTAATAATTGTTTTACATTTCGGACATCTTACTTGTTTTTCCATGAAATAATCAACTATATCTGAAATAAAACTTTCTGAAATGATGCTTTTGTTTTTATGGTTTACTGATATAAAAGCGATATTTTGTGTTTAATTGTGAAAAAAGGCAATATTTATTAGCAGAAGGTATTTTTGAGTTGTTCTATTTAATATATTGAATAGAGTATTGTTGAAGAGATGAGGAAAAATGGATTTAGAATTGATACAATCCCTTGTTAAGCAAAATCAATCAAAAATAGTATTTCTAATTATGGATGGGATTGGAGGTCTCCCTAGAGATGAAGATGGAAAAACAGAGCTTGAAGCCGCTTTTACTCCCCATTTAGATGAGCTTGCAAAAGATAGTGTATGTGGTCTTCAAACCCCTGTTTCAACTGCTATTACTCCGGGAAGTGGCCCAGGCCATCTTGGTGTTTTTGGATATAATCCATTAAAATATCAGGTTGGCAGAGGCGTTCTTGCAGCAAATGGTATTGGTTTTGATTTAAAAGAGGGCGATGTTGCTGCGCGTGGTAATTTTTGTACAATAAACAATCAAGATCAGGTTATGGATCGAAGAGCTGGAAGAATATCTACTGAGAAAAACATTGATCTTTGTAATCTTCTCAATGAAAACATAAGTATTCCAAATGTTGAGGTTTTTGTTGAAACAGTGAAAGAACATCGATTTCTTGTTGTATTTAGAGGGGAAAATTTATCTGGAAAAATTAAGGATACGGACCCTCAAGAGATTGGGAAAAAACCATTAGATCCAATTGTGTTAGATTCTTCTGCGGAGTATACTGCAGGTCTTGTGAGTCGATTTATTAGTCAAGCACATATGATTCTTAAAGATGAACACCCTGCAAATATGGTGCTGTTAAGGGGTTTCTCTCAGAAGCCATCCTGGCCTTTAATGAAGGAATGTTTTGGGTTGAAAAGTGCTGCAATAGCTGCTTATCCAATGTATCGAGGTGTTGCGAAATTAATTGGGATGGATGTTCTTGAAACCGGTCAGTCCATTGATGAAGAATTTGATACTTTGGAGCAGCATTGGGATGAATATGATTATTTTTATTTACATATAAAAAAAACGGATAGTTATGGGGAAGATGGAGATTTTGAAAAGAAGAAAGCAGTTATTGAAGAAGTAGACAGACAGATTCCTCGATTAAGAGCACTGCATCCAGATGTAATTGTTGTTACAGGGGATCATTCGACACCTTCAAAATTAAAGATGCATAGTTGGCATCCTGTCCCTGTTCTTTTATGGTCTAAGGATTGTCGAAAAGATTCAGTGGATCAATTTGGTGAAAGAGCATGTATTCTGGGAGGTCTAGGAACTCGTTTACCTGCTGATGATCTTATAGCTCTTGCACTTGCTAACGCAAATCGTCTTGAAAAATTTGGTGCATAAGAACAAAATATTCATTAAACATCTGTTAATAAAACAATTGTTTCCAAATAGTTTATAAAGTATTATTTGATAATAATTAATAGAAGTCAGGAGGTGAGCTTCAAATGGAAAAAATTGAGATTTTAATAGTATGCTCAATGATATCTAGCATTTGGGTTGCAGGGTATCTTTTAAGCAGAGTTATGGGCATGGGATAATAAATAAAAAAATGGTAATTTTGTAATTTCTAGAAACTAGAATCAAATCTATTAGAACTATAGTTTTTAATATAATAATGCAATTAATATATCAAGTTTAATATGGCAATTAAACATCAAAAAGGAGGAAGTAAATCATCGATTTTTCATCTTATTGTAATCATTATAATCATCATTCAATGCATACAATCTGGTTGCCTAGAAAAAGAATCAAAAAGTGATGAATTAAACAATCAACAACCTAAGAAGATCTCATTAGATAATCCACTCATCCTTCCTAACTGGACAGATGGACAATACCATGATTACACAAAAACAACTCAATTTATACATGATTATAATGAAGAATACCCAGATTTAATTGATGTTTTCTCCATTGGAAAAAGTGTAGAAAATAGAGATATCTGGTGTATGAAAATAACAAATGAGAATAATAATTCTATTAAAAATAACTGTGTCATTGATGGATGTATTCACGGAAATGAATGGGAAGCTTGTGAAATCGTTCTCTATTTAGCTGAATATCTCCTCATAAATTTTGGAAAAAACAACTCAGTTAATGATATACTAAACTCATCTGTTATTTATCTAATCCCACTTCTTAATCCTGATGGAAGAGAAAACGATGAACGATATAACGAAAATGGAATTGATCTGAACAGAAACTTCGATGTTCATTTTGGAAGGATTAGAGGAGATAACTACCCTCTTGGAAAACTATTTGGTTTTATAAAAATACCCTATATACATTTTCCAAGAAAAGATCAAACATACACAAACTGTGGGAGAAAACCTTTTTGTGAACCAGAAACAGCTGCATTTTATGATTTCATGCATTCACTCAACAAGATATCATTTTATGTGAATTGTCATACGGCAATGCATGCAATATTGCCAGTTTATGAAATTGAACATGAACCAGAGTATAAAATTTCAATACATGAAAAAAATATCTTAAGATCTTCGTTAAATTGGATAAAAAATAATACACAATATGCTGTATTGGACCCCGATTATATTAATCCTTATGGTTTTGGTATTGTACATCATTGGGTTTTCAAAGAATTCCATGTCCCTTCATTTTGTTTTGAGGTTTATTCACAAAAATATGATCCAGGATATATTGGCGGTGGCCCTCATAATAATCTGGTATACTGGATGAAAGAGAGTCTTCCGGTCCTGCTTTTTTTCCTTGTGAACATTGATCCACTTAATGATTGGGATTTTCCAGATAATGAACCCGTTTTATCTGAGGAATAGATTCATCTGAAGATTCATACTGTTTCTTGGATGTTTTACATATTGAAAAAATACCATGCAGCATTTAAATATTAGAAAGTAGAGAGGAATATATTACTTAGAGCACGTTTGAGGACATTTGGTGTCTATCAACGGTTTAGTGTTGTAGGTATTTGGTATCTAACAACACCTATTTTCTCTAAGCAAATATAATGAAAAATTTTTATTTATTTTCTCAATTGTAAAAATGAAGTAAAAAAATCATCATTAAATCTTGATATGCTCACTTCCAGTGGATCTGACCATGGGCTTTCTTTTCCATAGATGTCTTTTGCTTTCACTGTTACTGAAAATGAGCCGGATTTACTCCAACTATGTGTCATTTTTCCCATATATCTTTCATTATTAAGAACCCAATTTGTTTGCATGTCATCACCAAAATTCCATTTGTAATAAATTTCGTCTGATGGATTATCAATGTCTGTTGTATTTGTCTCAAATAAAATCTGTTCATCGATTACACCTGATGTTGGGCCCATTGGAGTATTTGGTTTATCTGGTGCTTGATTTGTCTCTGGCTCAAAAAGAGAAGGAAAATAATAGGAATGAGCATCCTGTTGAAATTCAGTATTTAGATCAATTTTTATTCCTTTTTCATAATTGTGAAATTGATATAGATACATGGTTAAATTGTTTAAATCACAAATTGATGAATATTGAGTATACCCCTTTTGATGTGTTGCATTAAGAATGGAAACAAGAGATGAAACAGAAGGATCAGTAATATTATCAAGGATAGATGTTGCTGTTTCATATCTATAACAAGGGTATCCCCCTAGATCTGGTCGACTATGTAAAAAATTCGTACAAACCTGATAATCACCTTGTTTTCTAAT
The DNA here is from genome assembly GCA_002254885.1 of Thermoplasmatales archaeon ex4572_165. Classification (GTDB taxonomy): domain Archaea; phylum Thermoplasmatota; class E2; order DHVEG-1; family DHVEG-1; genus EX4572-165. Next base: position 46,159 of record NJDG01000032.1, on the reverse strand, counting down.
GATTTCATCCCCTTCAATAATTGCAGAATCACCCGTTTTATCTATTACAAAAATTTGTCCAGAACATAGGATATAATTCAGAAAGAAAAGATTATGTGATTCTATATAATCAACGACTTCTTGAACAGTGAAAAAATGCTCAAGAATATATTCAACAGGACTCTTAAATAATAGTGGTTTAAAGAATTCAAATGACGCAAAAAGAAGAGGTGTAACATAACTCTCATAAAAAAGTCCCTGATCATTTATTCCACCCGCAAGGACCTTATATTCACTATTGAAAATATGAGGATATGGTATTTCAAAAAACATTCTTGCATGTGTTTCTTCATCAGATGGATAAACATGGATATATGTATCAGTGCTCCACCAGTCTTTATTATGTCCTGTAAAAACTTCATCACCTTTACTAGTAGTAAAACCTGTACATGCTGAAAGTGTACCTGAAAATAATATGATAACAACAATAATACAAATACTTGCATTCAATATATTTCGGTTTATTCGTATCACAATTAACTCCTCATTAATAATTTAACACATGATTTATCATATAAATTTATCTGTTGGCTGATGTCCATTATTATTTTTATAAAAAATATGTAATTAATATTTGCAATTAATGATTTAATAAGTCAACACATGTGTGTAATTACATTACTTTACTTTTCAGCAATAACTAGCATCTCAAAATCTTTGATTGTAAGTTTATCATCTCTTGAAAAAGCTCCTAGTTTTACACCATAAATATCAATCTTTTTGTATCCAAGTAATTTTAATTGCCATGTAATTTCAGATGATGCATAATATCTTTCATTACATTTTAATTCCTTTTTATTTCCAAGATTGACCTATTGATTAAAACATAGTGCTTTAAATATTATAACAACAATATATTTATGAGATATGATTGATTGTGACATATTTTTAAGGAAAATCAACATATTTTAAAAATGAAAAGTCTCAAAGCTTAAGACTGACCATTATAATGGATGTATATGACATGAAAATCATATTGAGAAATGGGATAACCATCAGCATAATTCTTTTATTACTTAATACCTGCATCATAACGATTTCGGGAGATTTTTCCCACATTCAAGAAGAGAATATCAGTCAAGACTCAATGAAACCTGGAGACTATGTCAATTATATATACGTAGATGGACGAATACGATCATACCGACTTCACATCCCACCATCATACGAAAACGATGAATCTATGCCTCTTGTGTTAGTGCTACATGGAATCGGTGTTGGTTCAAACGCAAAAAATTTACAAAGCTACTGTGATATGGACAAAAAAGCAGATGAAGAGGGATTTATTACGGTATATCCAAATGGGGAGATGCTTCGTCTTAGCGCTCACTATAATCGCCCAATAGCATTATTGAGAGATCTTTTCTATATGTTGACCTCATCACGAGAATGGAATCGGTGGGATGATAATTCTATTGATGATGTAGGGTTCATTAATGACTTATTAGATGATCTAGAAACAATAGTCAATGTTAATTCCTCACGAATTTATATTACAGGAATTTCAGGTGGAGGAATGATGGCGTATCGACTTGGATCTGAACTATCTCATCGGATAGCGGCCATTGCTCCAATCGCCGGCTCAATCAGTGGCATAGGTTATGTACCCGAAAAAAATGAATCGATCATCCCCTATATCATTCCGCCTCCATCTAATCCCATACCCGTGATAATCTTTCATGGGATGAAGGATGAACATGTACCATTTGATGGTACTTGGAAAAAAGTATTTGAATGGAGATCTGATGAATTATGGGTCTATATAGGTTCAGTTAATGAATCAATTTCTTTCTGGGTAGAACATAATAAATGCAACCCCGAACCAAATATTTGGACATCAGAAGATGAAAAGATATCTATAAAGACCTATACTAATGAAAGCGATAATACCGAGGTGGTTTTGGTTACTTATATGGAAGGTGGCCATGAATGGTTTAAATCTCCAACATATCAGATAGATGCTAATGACCTTATCTGGGATTTTTTTAATAAACATCCCTTATCCTAAGTCTTTCTATCTGAATTTGAATGGTAGTTTCTTTTACAAAAGGGATAGATTATAATAAATTTAATTTGTTTATGAATCTTTGGTCACAGTTAATGAAAAGGATTCATTTGATATTAGCATCAGAAGTGTGATTTTTATTAAAAACTATAATTTTACAATTATTTTAGATTTTAGTTCATTAATAAGTACATTTTTGAATTCTTCCCACGCTTTTATCTTATTCTTTGATAAATGTTCAATTTCACCATTTTCTAAACATATATCTATCTCATTGTTATCCTCTTTGGAACTTGTATTGAGTCTAATCTCAATTATTTCAGAAAGGGGAATGAACTTACGTCTAAATTCAGTAGGTATAACGATTCTATCTTCAAAAACAATTAATTCTCTTGAAAAACCAATATAAGAAAATATCCAGCTAATAATACCAAATGTTATTCCCAGTATAGGCATAATTATTGAACTATATCTTAATAAACCATTAATACCAAAAATTATCGATAAAGATCCAATAATAACTATACATATCATTACTATCAAAGCTTGTCTCTTATTTTTTCTATATATATGATGTGAATAAAGTTTGTTTTTATTTTTTTCATCGTGATCTCCAGATACTAACGTAAAAATATATTTTTGAATGTCTATTCAATCTTATAAGAATTGAATCTGTCAGTTAATTTAAAGATTTGTTTTATTTTGATGGGTAAATTGCTTTCAGAATTATCCCCTATTTTATTAATCAAACAATGATGTTTGAATTGGTTTTTTTATTGGTTTTGTAGGCTTATATGTAGAATATAGTTGATATTTCACTTTCAATTCTTCAATTCTAGAAAAAAGATCTTTACAGTACTCTTTTGATGCGTTTTTTGTTTGATATAGTTTTTTGAATTTTGGCAATAATTCTAAATAATTATTTTGTAAAAAATCAAAAAAAACGTTTTTAGTATTACCTCGTAAATGTAATGGCCAGGCATTTATAGAACCAAGATTAAATTCTTTTGTAATTCTAAATATTGCATCAAGGTTTTCATAATCATCTGAAATAAATGGAATGATTGGTACAAACAATACAGATGTTTTACATCCTATTTCGTTAAATTTCTTTAATATTTTCAATCGGTCAATTGTTGGAGCAGTATTTGGTTCAACCAATTTTCTTTTTTCTTCATCCAAAGTTGATACGGAAACAATTATTGAAACCTCTGCAACTTTGAGTAGTTCTTTTATTAAATCTATGTCACGAAGAAGTAAAGATGATTTTGTGGTAATGACCAAAGGATTTCTCTTTGCAATAAAGGATTTTATAACCCTTGGCATGATTTTACAAACCTGTTCTACGGGTTGATAACAATCCGATATTCCACAGACATTAACAGGAGATTTATCCCATTTTATTTCCCCTAACTCCTTGTATAATAATTCAGGAGAATTTGTTTTTACAAATATATCATTGAAGAAATCAGTATTTTCTAAATATTTATGTGAATACTGAGCAAAGCAATATCTGCAATTATGTCCACAACCACGATATATATTTGCATCCCAATTTGTTGCAAATTGACGTTTATGATAATGCAATATTGTTTTTGCAATAATTTCTTTAAGCATGTTTATTATTTTTTCCTAAACAATCTAGTCTAATAAAAATTTTGATATTGCATTTTTTGGGCAAAAAGAAATGCATCTCATGCAAATCGTACATCCATTCTTTAATTTTGGATATTCATTCATCTCAATATTATTTATAGGACATATTTTACTACATAATCCACATTTATTACATTTTGTTTTATCTATTGTCAGTGGATAATACCACCTAAAAAATTTCCAAGTTTTTTGGCTTTTTGAAAATATTGCCAATAAATCAGAAAAAGGAGGGATATGTTTCCATCGTGATTTTCCATTGATGATATCTTCTGCATATTGCGATGCTTTCTCTTGGCCTTTGAGGATTTTTCTTTTTTTCTTTTCAATGTCTATTCTTTTTGGAAAAAGATTATTTGGCATTAATATTTCTTTTGCCCCAATTGGATTATATCCTTTCCTTTTTACAATCTGTTTCATTGGGCCAACTATACCTCCAGAATATGCAAGCAATGTATCCACTAGAAATATATCTGTGCCTTTTGCAGATGGAAGTGATTTTACAAAATCCCATACAAAAGGGTATGTTCCTTGTTCTGCAACTGGGAATCCAAGACCAATTGTGTTATTCAAATCAACGTCTTTGGGTTTTGTTTTTTCCAATCGATAAAGATTAACTTTAATATCATTTTTTTCAAATGCTTGCTTCATCTTTTTAACAATAAGAAATGTATTACCTGTTCCAGAAAAGTAATAGAAATCAATGTTTTTTAAATTCATTTTCTATCTTCCTTTGTTAAAAGAATTTATATGATTCATATTGAAGCTGTATATCTTATATTATCCCTATTTTTTTCATTTCCCAAAAACATTTTTCTGTTGCATTGATATCTACTGATGCATCATGGGCTTCATCAAAATCCTCACCAAACAATTTAATATGTAATTCAGAAAGTTTCGGCCATTTATATCCATAATATCCTGGGATTCTGCAATAGTCAGTTGATGATTTCATTGTGCATAGTTTTCTTTTTTTATTAAAGGTGCTTTTAACTTCTTTTCTTAACAGTTCTGCACCAAGAATTTTTTCGTCAAAACTAATATTATGAGCAACAACGCACTCAGATTTTTCAACTAATTCAACAAACTTATCTAAAACCTGTTTAAGATCTACACCCTCTTCAATTGCTTTTTCAGTAGATATACCATGAATTGCTGATGCATCTTTTGGAATTTCAAAGTTTTCAGGTTTTATAATAAAATCATCTGATTCAATACGATTTCCTTCGTCATCACATAAGATCCAGGCAATTTGAATCATTCTTGGCCAATTATTTAGATCGGTTACAGGTGCTTTCCAATTATTAGGCAGTCCAGTTGTTTCAGTGTCAAAAAATAGATACATGTTTATTGGTAATTATCAATCAGTATTTTTAATTTTCTTGTTAATGATTTCCATAAATCTTTCAGTGTTCATAGGTTGTATTAAAACATTCATTCCATGTTTTCTTTTAATCATCACACATTTTTGTCCTGTTCCAGTTCCAAAACGAAGAGCATCAAGGCTTGCATATATGTTTGATGATGGATGAATATCAATATATTCAATATTATCAAAAGGAATTTTTATACTAAATAATCCACAAACAATTTTTATTTTATCATTATAGATCTGATATTTTTTTGGTAAAACCGCATAAATAATAATTAGAGTGAAAACCAAAGATATTAACAATATTAAAGTAGCAATTATTTCCCCTAAATATAAAGAATATATGGTTGGAATTAAAATTGCACATGAGGTGAAGATAAAAATAATGTTTAAAACAAGACCTATTTTTAATGTCTCTTCATAAATTGTTTTTTGCATTTTATATCACTTTCAAAAAGATTTATTTTCTTTTGATTCCTTTTACCGTTATAAATGTTGATGTGATTGAAATAATGTTTTTATCTTAAATAATTTCATAGACCTAATATATTCAGTTTATGAAGGTTTATAAATGTCTTTAATAATTATTTAAAATAATGTCAACATATTTTCTAGTGTTTGATGTATAAGTGGATCTAAATATTTTGATGCGCTCATGCTTTCTTCATAATCTTTTGGGTTGTAATCTTCAATTGGGACAATGTAACCAAGTTCATCAGTTGCTAGACCAATATGAATCCGATGTTTTGCATGCATTTTTTCTTTAAGCTCAAACCAGTTTTCTGGAAAATCTTCACCTGGAACGGTTACTATCTGTAATAGTGATGCATCTTCCCCTAATTCAATGATATTTACTGAGGTTTTTAGGTCCTTTCTGAAATTATATAATGGTCGGTCTAATATATTAAGAATTGAAGCGATTCTAAACACCGGATTAGTCATTGGAACGAAAATTTCTTTAGTTTCTAAATGAACATGTGTTTCCCAAATAATGGATGAATTATATAAAGAATTAATTGAAATATCTGCAATGGACTCCCCAAAATCTTTTGCACTTTCATAGCTATGATTCTGTGTTCTAGGTGTGATTAATCCACCTATTGACCCTTGGATAAAAAGTGTAGTTCCACCTATTGTTTCCTCAATGTGTTCAAAAATATAATGGGGAAAATCTGAGCTTATCAATGTGTTTTCATCCCAAAGAACCTCAGGATGACTAGCATAACATACCATAGTGGCAATTACTTGTTCATCATAATCAACCAGTTGGATAGTTTCCACTTGTTCTTCCATGATAATTGGTTCTCTACTATCTCTAGACATGCCCAGAGCAATAGCATGAGCTAGTTTAATTCCAGCAGGTTTCATATTTTCATATGCTTCTTTTATAGTATCAGCAATAATTGATAATGCTCCATCATACCAATCCCAACTGATCCCTGACCAGATTGCTTTTCCCCAAAGGCCAATAACATCAGGTCCTTCATGATTATGTGTACTGGTAAGAACCACTAGATCAATTGAGGTGTTTTCATCAAGATATGACATTATTCGTTGGTATTCTGGATACATAACACCAATTAAATCAACAGATATGAATGCAATGGTTGTGTTTCCGATTTGAACAACACAACATCGACTCCAGATATCATCATGAATTCCTGTTGCTACCCTATTTCTTCCAAATCCGCCAATAAAAATTGGCGATTGAGTAGATAGATCTGGAGTTATTTGATTAGCAGCGGCTCCGGCCATAATTAAGCCATAATCCATTTTTTCATTATGGTGTAATTGGGTTGGTTCAATAAATATGATATTTTGATCATTTTCTATAGGGTCTTTTGCTGATGAGGACCCTAAGGGTATGGTTCCAATAATTTCAAGTGATAATAAGAATATGATTGATACAATAGTAACTATCATTGTTTTTCTCATAATTATTCAATTCTCCTTCTATTTGTTGAATGATAAATAATGATATTTATATTGTATATTGGCAATTATTATTCACTATTTATAATTTAATCTTTTCATTGTTTGATTTAGCCATTTTACTCGTTTTTTAGCATATTCTTTAAAAGTTAATGATTGTTTGTTTGGGTATGTTTATTGATTTAACCCTTCCAATTGACAGCCGCATACCCGTATTTCCTGGTAGCCCTGTACCTAAAATTAGTCAATTTGCAACGATTGATGCTGATGGATGGAATGAAAAACTGCTAAATTTTACATCACATTTTTCCACCCACATTGATGCTCCAAAACATATGATTGAATCTGGAAAAACACTTTCAGATTATCTAATTGATTCATATATTGGTGAAACCATTCTTTTTGATGTTTGCAATCAACCCATAATCGATGTTGATGTTAGTGAAGTTAAATCAGGAGATATAGTCTTCTTTTTCACAGGGCATAGTAAGCATATTTATGAAAAAGATTATTTTGATAATTATCCTGTGATTTCTGAAAGTACTATTCAAAAATTAATTAAGAAAAATATTTCGATTCTAGGTATTGACTCATTCACCCCGGATAATGAGCCATATCTGATTCATAAACTACTGTTTTCTCATAATATTAGAATTGTGGAACAACTAACTAATTTGGAGCAAATTCATCAGAAGCGGTTTAAGTGTTATATTTTTCCATTAAATATCGCCAATGCTGATGGCTCTCCCTGTCGAGTAGTTGCTGAAATAGAAAATATTGATGGTTAACTGGAAAGGCTCATTGCAGAAGTGACTTTTCTATTTTGTCGAATTTAGGATCAATTTAGCTTGCGCGGTAACTTGCACGGTAACTTGCGTGTTCCAAGTAGAGATATGGTTAAAAAACATCTCATTTAATTAACTATGGTGAATATTATTAAAATAAATATTTTACAACTTTCATAATATTTCTAATCACTAAAAGCAATTCAAAAGATCATATTTATTTGAATATCCTTATAAATACAGATTGGAAAAGGTTAGAATTTTTCTAATTTAATTTTTCCATGACTTGTGAGTGATATTTTCATTTTCAGAAGTGAAGGAAAACTTTTTTTATAACAAGGTTATAATTGTTTTTTGGTGAGAGATAAATGGTTTATTTTGATTTCTTTTTATGGCCTATGCTTATTCCCATGCTTATTCCTATTATTTATTCAGCGAAATATAAACGAGGATCAATTGGTGAAATTAGTGCAATATTTTTTACTATGGTCTTTATTGTAATTGCATATTGGCCGTTAACAAATGGTTTTAATTCAACAGCCAATATTGTCACTAAATTTTTGTTATTTGTATTTCTTCCATTAATAGTCTTATTTGTCACCTGGAAATTAAAAAATAAACCAAAGAAAAAAAAGAAAGATTATTCATTTAAACAATTTGGAATCACAGAAAAAGGATTTGAAAAAAGCCTGAAACTTGGTTTTCTTTTTCTTCCAATAATGTTAACAGTTACTTTTTTAGCAAAATTTATAATTGGTGGTGCTCTTGTTTCAAACTATCCATTAGGCGTAGTAAGTTTTGTTGAGTCATTTACAGAAGAATTCTTTTTCCGTGGAATATTATTTATCTTTTTAGTAAGAAAAACAAATTTAAAAATTGCATATGTTACTTCATTAGCAAGTTTTGTTTTAATGCATCCTCAAAATTTTACTAGCCCATTTATAATCAGTACAATTGTACAGGGTTTTTTAACAATTGAAATCTGTCGAAGATCAAAAAATCTTGTTGGAGCATGGGTATTACATGGTACTAATCGTTTTTTTAGTATTGTTATTCTTCCTTTCTTGATGTAAATTTTATCAGAAATATATCCTTTTGCCTCAATTTACATATTTAATGAGATAGATTTATATTATGATAAATTATTATTAATTTAGGAGAATATTTGAATGAATGCAGATATAATTTCAAAAAAACAGCTATTTCATACCTTTATTTTTTTAATTGTTGCTATCTTGTTACTTCCCTCAATAAGTAGCCTTTCACAAGTACAAAGCTCATATCAACAATCTAGCTCCCTTGATCAAACAATAGCAGTTATGCATACAAATATGGGAACAATAAAGCTTGCTTTTTATGATGATCTTGCACCAGTAACTGTAAATAATTTTGTTGAATTAGCGAATATCGGTTTTTTTAATGGACTTGTTTTTCATCGAGTTATTGATGATTTTATGATTCAAGGTGGAGGATTTGATGTTAATGGCTCATATACGAAAAGTCCTCTTGGTACAATTGATCTGGAGATTCATCCTGATGCACGTCATGTTGATGGGGCTATTAGTATGGCTCGAACAAATGACCCTAATAGTGCTACTAGTCAATTTTTTATTTGTGATGGTCCTCAATCGTTTTTAGATGATAACTATGCAGTTTTTGGTATTGTAATTGAGGGAATTGAGGTTATTAGAGATATTGCATCTGTTGAAACCATGAGAAAACATAGAATGGATGATTGGCCTGTTGAAGAGGTTATTATCAATGAAGTCTTTGTTTTTCCACAGAACACAATCTTTGTTGATGATGACAATATTGATGGCCCATGGGATGGATCAGAGTCTTTTCCTTTTAGATACATACAAGATGCTATTGACATAGCATATGAATATGACACTGTGTTTGTTTATTCTGGAACATATGATGAGAATATTCAGATAGATAAAGCCATTAATCTTAATGGTCAAGATAAAGAAAGCACAATTATATCAGCGAGTAATCCTTCCGAATATTTATTTTTAGATTCAGCACATTTCTCATCAATTCAAAACCTTACTTTTTTATGCAATAATGATGAACGATTAAACATAATCAAAACAATAAACAGCAATCATTGTACTATTACAAACATCAATATTGTCTCAGAAACACAACAACGAAGTGCAATCTATGTTGATGGGTCGGACAATACAATCAAACAAGTTACTATTAATGGAGACTTTCTTTTTGCAGGTATTGAAGTATTACATGGAAGCTACAATACCATAATAAACAATAATATTGAATCATCTCACTCAGGGATTTATGTTTTTAGAAGCAATGAAAATGTTGTTAAATCTAACTTAATAACAAAATGTTCAACTGGTATTTATGTTGAAGAAGGAAATCAAAATCATATCTCTTTAAATGACCTGGTTGATAATGGAAGAGGAATGTTTTGTTCTTATTCTATAAAGAACCTAATTGAAAACAATAATTTTATTGAAAATGATGAGCAAGCAAAATTTACAAAACTATGTAAGATAGGTTTCCTTGCCTCTAACACATGGAGGCAGAATTACTGGGACGATTTAAATGGCCCTGTAAAACTAATTCCAGGTCTAATGTATTTCCCAAATGGAAACATTATTGGACTTTTTTTACCCTGGATTGAGTTTGATTGGCAGCCAATTAGTCAACCTAACCAGTAATCACATATATTTCACTGGATAATATCATACAAAAATATCGTTTTTAATGAATACTTTTATGTAAAAGACAGCGATGCAGTCCTTATGAAACAGTTAACAATAGGAATTTTTCATGATAACTCCCTTGCAGAAGAATTAGGGAAAAAAGCAACGGAAAGTGACATGGTTCTTTATCACAGAAAACTTGATGATTCAATTTATTCCTTCATTCATCCCGTAGATGATAAACTAACAGTTAAAACTCAGATCCTAGGCATCATTGATGCTGCAATATTATCTGCTGAAAATATTACTCCTTCCTTTGGAGAAACACTGTTAATGATTGATGCAATGAAATTGAAGTATGGATTCATTGTTGTCCCTGCTTTTTCTGATACATCTTCAATTAAAGAAATGATTAAGGATACTTCCCTGAATCATTTTGAAATCATAGAAAGAGATGTTCATAAAATCATGGAAAAAATACAGGAAATAAATCTTAATAAAGATCATGACCTGCCAGCAATTGTAACCATTGATCATTCATTTCCAGTAAAAGGAATTGGTGAAGTTGTTCTTGGATTCATTAAACAAGGAACAATTCACACTCATGATAAACTTAATATTTTACCTAACAAAAAAGAGATCATTGTCCGTTCTATCCAGATGATGGATAAAGATGAAAAAGAAGCAGCAGCAGGCTCAAGAGTGGGCTTAGCGATTAAAGGTGCTCATATTGACGAATTAGTGAGAGGAAGGTTTTTATGCAAACCAAGGGAAAATTTCATGTAACTGTTGGAATGCAGACCATTCCAATAACAATAACAGACATCAAAGATAATTCTCTCTCTTTTTCAGCAGATAAACCATTTTGTTTTACAAAAGATGAAGTATTTCTTTTATTGAATCTTAATGCAGAAAAACTACATTTCATTGGTTCGGGTATTTGGATAGAAGAAACCTGATGAAAAACTAATATTTTTTTAAGGTTTAAACCAGATATTTGATCAACTTAATTTTTTAGAGGAAATGCTTCCAATCAACATTGATTTTATTTTCTCTTTCTTATGAAAATTATTACAATACCTAAGGATGCAATAAGAGTTAGTACTTCAAAACCTGGTGTGCCTTTGCCAGGTCCATCACCCTGATTTCTCTGAGGAGTATTGTACATACTTTCAGATAATTCATCAAAAAGGCTTATTGAATCTTGGTTCCATTGTGTTAGTTCTTTATCGCTAAAAGCTCTTACATATAATAAAGTATCAACAACATATATATCCAGTGTGATCTCCTCTGATTCAACCGGAGTTTTATCGATTTCAACAGGGATTTCATCTTGATCTCCTATTTTTCCTTTCATATATTGATGGCCTTGAAAACGTGACCAATCACTATATCCACCCGGACCTTTTCCAAAGAATGTTAATCCAAAAGAAGTATCAGATAGTTCAATTTCTTTTTGATTTGGGCCATTCCACATGTTATAATAGCTACAAGTCCCATCATTAAAATAAGAAACAATTATCCAATAACATGCATAGACATTTCCTGTGGTTCTTCCATTAAATGATACATCAAATTCAAAATCATCGTCTGTTGTTGTATAAGTTATATCAAAATCCTCAATTGTAACTGAAATACTAGTATCGGTTGGTTTTGATGATTTAGGATCGTTTGTATCAGATTGATAAAATGGCTCATAATTAATGCCATCTTCTTGGTCATCTGAACTGTCCTCTACTAACCCAAAAATATTTCTTATACTGTTAATTGTTTTATTTATAAAGGGAAAATTTTTTAGAAATTCGACAAAATTATCCATGATGGAACCACCAGTCATTTTTTCAAATATTGAATTTTTCCTAAAGTTATTGGTTGGTATTTCATTATTAAAATTTGCAGTAACTATTGGCAGAATCATAACTAAAATTATGAGTGTTATTATCAAAAAACTCGATTTCTTTTTCATATTTTTTACCCTCAATTATAATATAGTATTATCTTATGGATAATTGTAATTATCATTATATAAATATATCTAAATATTATAATGTTTTGAATGATTGTTATAATCCAATGACAATGCTTAAAAAAAGATGTCTCTAACAAATGGAACGTTTTTTTTAAATCGAAGACCTACACACAATTTGTTAAGTGCATTATTAGGAGCAATTGAACCAAAAGAATTAAAACCAAGAACTGAATTCACGGGGTACGCATAGGGTAGGTAACCTACATTAGGTAGGGTAACCACTATTTTCGGGCGGGTAACAAAGCGGCTATGTGGGGGACTGCAGATCCTCATACGGGGGTTCAAATCCCTCTCCGCCCTCTTATTTTTTTAAGAATAAGTATTATTATTGTTTTAACGATATATTTATAAATACTTTTTACCTCAAGGGGGTTTTATTTAAGGGGATTTAATCATAATGACATCAAATAACTGGAGCATCATCCAAACTTTTATTTTTATCCTAGCTTTCACATATATTTTATTTCAATCTCCCATAGTCGATTCAAATCCAATCATTAACGAAATCATGATCAATCCCCTTGAAAACGATAACACCCATGAATGGATTGAAATATACAACCCTACAAACAAATCAATCAACATGAGTCAATGGACAATTACAGATAACTTTCAAACAGACACCCTTGAACCATACATGATTATAGGCAATAATAGCATGATACTACCCTCAAATCAATACTGTATCATCACAGATAAAGGAACAGAGCTATACAACAACACAACTATTCCATCCAACATATTACTTCTTACTGTTGATGATTTATCAATAGGAAACGGTCTTGGAAACCTTAACGATATGATCATCCTTAAAAACCAAACTGGATACCACGTCGATAGTGTTGAATGGGGTGAAGATTACCCTGAAATACCAGGAGAACCAATTCCAAGTATTCAAGAAGCAATGAGTATTATAAGAACCACATTTATAGACACAAACAACAGCATTAACGATTTTAAAGAAACACATACTCCAACACCCGGTGACACGAATATTTACACATCAAAAGGAAACATCTCCATCACCATGGCTCCAAGTTTTATCCCAAAAGCATATACCTCAGACTCATACAGCCTTCCATTCTCCATTCAAATACAACTTCAAAATTTCAGTAGTAGTAATTTTTATGAAATGAAAGTAGCCATCCAAGCAGATAATTCTACTCACTCTATTGCAAGTCAAACATGGGACCTTAACCAATGGCAATATTCAGACAGATATCTTTTCAATATCACCCCAAATGAAACTGGCTCATATTCCCAATGGGTACATCTTAGATTCAACACCAACTACAAGACATACAAAGAATACATCACCCATCAACAAACAGCATTTTTTCATATTAAAATCCGGGAAAAAACCATTACCACTGAATTCAATAAAGAAGTAAATCTTTTGGACATGGACACGTCAACAAAAAACGCAATTCCAGGTGGATATTATGTAACCACCCTCACAGAAAATGAACTCTCACCACCTCAGAATCAACGACTATTACTTTCTAACAAAAATAGTGAAATCCTAAGCATTTATTCAAGTGAAAACAACTCCATAAATGAAGGTTTATCATCAACAGACGGATTTGTAAAACTCTCATGTCCCACTGGATCAAACTACACACTCTATTTTTTAAACGAAAATAATCAAAAAATAATGATTAAAGATAACATCACAATCTCACAAGGTCAATACAACACACGCATCAAAACAGAAACATCATCATTTGAAACAAAACCACAAAAAAGCATCACTATTCCCCTCACCATTGAAAATACCGGAGATTTCAATGATACTTACACGGTAAAAATTGAAGATATCAGCCATGGATGGCATGCAAAACCTTCCATAAAAACCATCCAGATCACAAGTAAACACCATGAAAACATAAGCATTAAAGTAACACAAAGTAGCATTCAAAGAAATGAATTCAGCCATGGAACTCTTCTTCTTTTTATTCAATCTCAAAAAGATCTAGACAGTCAAGATCTACATTCATTCTCATTTGAAATAATCGCACCAGATCTTACAATACCAAATATAAAAACATATGACTCCAACTGGAACGAAATTGATACCATTGGACAAGGTAGAAACCTGAAAATAAAAGCATATTGTAAAAACACAGGAAACAAAAACGCAAGCAATGTTTATGTTTCTTTCTTCTGTGATACAATAGATGATAATCATTACATTGGATCAAAAACATATGAAGATATTGGAAAATACCAAAAATATCCTTCCATTCTTCTTGACACAAGTAGATTATCACTTGGAAAACACACTATTTATGTAATTGTAGATCATGAAGAAAATATTAAGGAACTCGATGAATACAACAATGAAAATCAGATCGAATTTACGATAACAAACACATCACCAACAAAGATAGAAAAACAACTACTCATCTCAGAGTTTTATTACCATAATTACCCAGGAATTGCAAATGAATATCTCAGTATTTATAATCCAAGTAACATATCTATAAATCTCACAGGATTTTATCTGACAAATACCCCTTTTAAAAATTATGAGGACCAATGTAT
This sequence comes from Thermoplasmatales archaeon ex4572_165, assembly GCA_002254885.1. Classification (GTDB taxonomy): domain Archaea; phylum Thermoplasmatota; class E2; order DHVEG-1; family DHVEG-1; genus EX4572-165. The sequence continues at coordinate 31,128 of NJDG01000032.1, read as the reverse complement.
TATTCAATTTCCAAACAACTCATTTATCAAAGCTTTCTCACATTTATATATCACACAAAAAGCAGGATCATTCTACAATCAAACTGGGTTTCAAGCTGATTTTGAATATAAAGAAAACACTAATGAGAATATTGTTCAGATGATTGGATCAACAAGTTTTACAATGGGCAATACAGGTGATGCGGTTGCATTGAAAAACAGTTTCAATCACAGCATTGATTTCATCTGTTATGGAAATATATCATTTCATAACCATACCCATTGGAATCAATCATCAATACCTCTTGGATCACCCGGGCAGATCTATAAAAGAATGCAAGAAAACAATTTCTATATTGATACCAATACAATGGAAGATTTTAATCATTCAAGGATCTTTTTTATTGGACAAACAGACCTTAAACCATTTTCATTTCAAGGAAATTATCCCTTATCATTATTTGTTTCACCTGATTCAAGTTATCAAGCAATCAGTGATGTGCTTAAAAAAGCAGATTTTAGTATTCAAATTAACATGTATGAATTCACAAACATGCATCTTTGTAACCAACTCATCAACTGTTTACAAAGAAACGTCAGCATCACTATCCTAATGGAAGGATCCCCTGTTGGCGGTATCTCAGATGAGGGATATTATATTTTGAATCGTTTATCAGAATATGGCGCGGATATTTACTTCATCAAACAAGATATCCGCAGAGACAGATATTCTCGTTACTCGTTCAATCATGCAAAATATGCAATCATTGACAATGAAACATTGATAATTGAAAGTTGCAACTGGGCAGAAACTGGTGTTCCAGTTCACCCTTCATTTGGAAACCGAGAATGGGGCATCATCATTCATAATCAAAGTATTGCAAGATATCTTTCAAATATCTTTTATTTAGATTGCAATCAGAGCAGACCCGATATTATCCCATTTCATAACCTGAATCACACAATACCTGCGGATTTCTATATGGGCGCTTCCACAATCTATGGGAAATATGAACATCCATTTCTTACAAAATATCTCAACTCAACTGCAACAATCACGCCTGTTTTCTCACCAGATACCAGCCTCCATCTCATTGAATCCATGATCCTACAGGCACAACATAGCATCTATATTCAACAACTCTACATCTATCCAGAGTGGGAAGGAAAAATGAACCCTTTGATTCAAGAACTAATTACAAAAGCACAACAAGGACTTGACATAAAGGTAATCTTCAACTATAATCCCTATTACAAAAGCACCATTATAAGATGTAATGAAACAAAACAACTCTTCGAAAAATATGGCATACAAACCCAGTTTATTTATACAAACTCATCTCCCTTTTCAAACATCCATAACAAGGGAATGATCATTGATAATAACACAGTCCTTATATCCTCCATTAATTGGAATGAAAATTCCATCATGAAAAACAGAGAGGTTGGTGTAATCATTGAATCGACAGATGTTGCATCATATTATGCAGATGTATTTTTTTATGATTGGCACATCTATGATTTAGCAGAGAATCAAAATCAAAACTTTACCATTGATCAAGGGACAATGATGCCAGATAACATGATCTATATTGTAAGTGTATTCATGCTTACATTCATTGTTATTGCTCGTGATTGGAAACAAAGAAAATGGGATTAAAATAAAAAAAAGGATATGATGATAACATTGAAATTGCAGTTATCATCAATAATTATATTTTTTATCTGATTTCTGGCATTGTTTGATAATTTCCCCACCAATTATCTTTCCAGGATTGATTCCACCAGGATTTAATTGGAACTATTGTAGAAGTCCTCCATTCATTTGACTTTATTTCCATGACGTGACCCCAAATTTCATCCCAGTTATCGCCTTCTATCCAGGCCATGTAATCCCATTCCCCTGGAATACTAGCACCACTTGTGACCCAATCCCATTGCTCCATATTTTTTGAAGTGTCATCTAACCTATTTTCTTTAAGTAACATCCATGCTCCAACTGGTTTATCCCACCACCATTTATTATTCTTATATCCATCATGAACCAAATGAGTCTTTGTTTCTTCTACATCATCCCAGCCCTTTATTGTAGCTATGCAATCATGGATTGTATCCCAATTTTTTGCATCAAACCAGGTAACAACATCATATTCACCTGTTACAATCCATGCACCAATCATATTTTCCCAGTTTTTAAAACGTTCCCAAACTTCGTTTGCCTTTCCCTGCTTTGTTTTAATAAACGCATATGCTGATCTATCTTTCCATTTCAAGTTTCTTCACCAATAAGTTGAATGAAATTCATCTTTATAAATATAATTGGAAAAAGTATAACATTCATATGATCCATCAAAAAATACAATGCTGAAATCAAACAATAAATGCCTCAGTTTTTCGATGATAAAGACAATATAGAGTCGTTCTCTTTATGAGGATAATATAATTTCTTATTTGTTTGATTTGATAGTAAAAGATGTTTAATATGATAATTGTATTATTGGACGTTCATGGGGAAAAACCAAGATCTAGCAATTATTCTTATAATAGTCATTATTGGAATGTTCATTCCTTTTTTTGGATCTATTTTGATAATGAATAATTTAAACAATCTAGATATAACAAATATTAATAGCTGGTTGAAGATTGGGAAAACATTTGGTTGGTTCCTTCTAATTTTTGCTTTAGAACTTGGAGCAGTATATCTTTATTTCACAATTACAAATACACTTGCGCAAAAAAAAATTGATAAGCAATCTTTACCAGAAAAAAAGTAAATAAATACATTCACAAATTTATTTTTTTCCAAATGGTTTTTGAATGTAAAATATATGACACCACCTAATGAATTCCTTACTTTTTCAAGTATTCATTCCATTTATTCTATCTGCACTTGTTGTCATTATTGTTATGTATATTGCTGAAAATTATGGTTCAAAAGCAGGAGGTATTTTAGGGACAATTCCATCAACAATTGTTGTTGCATTTGTATTTATTGCATACTCTAAGGGAACTGATTTTGCGTCAGACGCAGCAGCTGTTGTACCTGCTGAATTGAGCGTTAATGTTATTTTTTTATTTGTTTTTTCATTGCTTGTTCATCGTTCAACTATACTTGCATTTATTGTTTCATTTATTGTATGGGCTTCTTTATCATCATTGCTAGTTATATTTCAAATAGATTACATTATTGTATCTATTCTTTTATATCTTTCAAGTGTTTTGATTGTATTTTTATTTCTTGAAAAAATAGTGAAAATTCCTTCAATAGGAAAAGTTAAAATTCATTACACTGCACAAAAAATAATATTTCGTGGATTTCTTGCAGGTATTGTAATCGTTATTGCAGTGTTTTTAGCAAATGTTGGTAGTATCATCAGTGGTATTTTTTCTGTTTTCCCTGCGATTCTTTCATCAACAATGTTAATTTCAGTTAAAGAACATGGGCCAGATTTTGCAGCAGGGATGGCAAAATCAATGGTACTTGGTTTATCAAGTGTTGCAACATATGCAACCTTGATACATTTACTTTATCCAATATATGACATAATTGTTGGATCAATAATTGCATATGTTATTTCACTTTTTGTTACAATCTGTATCTTTTTTGTAAGGAAAAAAATCCTATAAAATTCAATATTTTCAAACAATAAAAAAAAAATTGAAAAGGATTATGTAAATCCTTAACCAATTATTGAATAATCACCAATAAGGCCAATAAAGAAATTATTCAAACTAATGCAAAACCTTGATCCTTGTATTTGGATCATTTCTCCCTGATTTAATTGAATTGTCTCCCCATTTCCCCTAAGTAAAACAAATGATACCACCTCAAATTCACTGTAACTTTCCTCAGGATTAATCAGCCCCATAAATCCAAATATAAAATAACCACCATATTGCAATGGATTATCGATTGCTTTGTTTTTTATTTTTGAAACTGATATTTTTGTTGGTTCAGACCATTGACTTTCATATCCGCCAGAATTTTTTACTTTTACTCTAACTAGATAACTTCCTTCATCTTCCCAAGCATGTTTTTCTTCAACTGTTTCAGCTCCATCAAATGGTCCAAACCAGCCAGTGTTTGTTCCATCGCCCCAGTCAAAGAAATAATAAAGTATATCTTCACCTGGATCATTGCTAACACTTGAAAAAATTAGGTTTCGGCCGGTCTTATTTATCCCTGTAAAAGTTGCTTGAGCGGGTTGATGTGGATATTTTTCACTTGGGACTTTAATTGCCACGGTTGGATCTCCTAAAAGAGTTATTTCCCAATAGCAATAATCAAGAGCAAGTTCAGGATAAGCCGCGATTCTGTTGATATTTTTAATTTTTGATAATTGATTTGCCATACCAATCTCTAATACATTATCTTCAAAAACAGAATCCCAAAACTCCCTATTAAAAAATTGATTAGGGCCCATTGTAAGCAAAAAAGCTCCTAATCCATAACGACTGTTCATTATCGCTGCAAACGCTGCATTTTCTGTTTTAACAGTGAGATATTCACCAATACAATCCTCTTCATATGTTCTGTTTTCATCATCTTTATTATCAAATGAACCAGAATAACAAGCTTGACTGTACAGGAAAAATGGTTTACTATTTTTTAATAGATCAGTTACATCATGACTAGTTACAAGATCGCCATTATCCATTCTTTGAAATGGTTCATCAAGTTTCATGATATGATAAAAATTTCCATGTCCTAGATGATTGATAAAATTATAATTATTCTCATTAATATTTTCTACTAGTTCTGATTGCTCCCATGTATAATATTTTTCATAGAGTTTATCGATATGATATCGAATTTCAGGGATTCCTTTTGTAGAATAATCATTTTTGTCACAGTTATTAATCAGCTCGTCCATATATGCCCCACCAAATGTTAATGGCATGAGTTTTTGTCCTACCATTAAACATTTATCATATGTTTCAACTGAGCTGTCATTAATGTAGCTAATTGTTTTTGAGACAAAATTGGAGACATCATTAATATCATCTACACATGCTCGACCTACAGCTATTTCAGGAATTAGATCTCCATCGACATTTCCATACCATTGATCACTAGGGATGAGTTCATATTTTTTAAGAGCTGGATTGTAAGCTTCCATGTAATTAACAGGAATTTCAGGGACATCTGCCCCTAATAATACATATTCTATTCCAAATGAATTATATGTTGATTCGATGTAGTTTTTTATGTCTTCGGGAGTATTTGAATCAAATTCAGAAAGCGTTGTTATCATAGTTTCTAGCCCTCTGTTGTTATGAAAATCTGATAAGGTTTGAAAACCGGATTTAAATTCATCTTTTGTAATTATGAGCAGATCCATATCTGAGGCGGATGTGTCAATATTTGATTCTTGATTGTGATATGAAGATACTACTTCTGGGTTATCAATAATTTTTAATAATGTTTCTTCATCTTTTTCTAAAAATCTTAAATATTGTTTATCAACAGATGTTGTACTAAGTTCTATTGATATTTCAATAGAGCCATAGTAAAAGATTTGTCCGCTTTCTGGTGAGTACTGTACTGGATGAATATTTAAAACAAGAATGTTGTACCCTCTAAAACTGAATACATCAATTTTCTCATAGATATTTTCAGGATATAATTGATTTTTTTCATAGATATTTATTGGATCATAAGTCATGTCAGTTTTTCTAACCAGGTTAATATTATATTTACCACTTAACTCAGTTTTATGCCCTGTAACGGTTATATCTTTAACTTCTGAATCCATTGGAATTAAAATATATGCGCCTTTTATTGGAAGGTTTGGTTCATCTATTTTTCCAATATTTTCAAGACCTTTCATTTCGATTGTATCAAATGTTTTTCCGTTTACTTGAATTGAATCAATTATTGGTTTGGAAAAATTATACTTGATGTTTATCTCTTTATTTTTCATTAAAAAAATTCCGCTTCCCTCAAGATAATATATGTTGGCGATAATTTCTATTACCTACTTTTTCTTCTTATACGTTAGATGAAAATAACAATGGTGAAAAAACAAGATATGCATTAAAAATTGGCAGAAAGGCCAGGTAAGGAGATATAGGGATGCACCCTCTCTGGCGATTTCCCCCGGATTTATCGTCTTTCTAATAATGGTATCGTTGTTTATTGTTTAAATATCATTTAAAGGGGTTAGTGAAAGTATTGAGATTAGTAGAAAAATAATGAAAGAATAATGTAATTTTATTTTGTATATTAGAATGTGGAAAAATGAAGTATAAATTAGGTGGAGTGATCAATAATGAAGGAAAAAATTAGAAAAGATAATTTTTTCGATAAATAAGCATTCTGGATGATGAACAGGCGTATTTAAACGTATGAACTATTCTTTTTAAAATTGAAATGTAATAATATTCCATTATTTCATTAATATTAAAATCAAATATCGGAGGGATGGTGGTACAGTTCAAAGGTTTTTTATTAGTATATCAAAAGGGATAGTAATGGGATACATTATAAATCGAAGTTCCCTCTGACCTGTACCATATTAACCATTGTTAATTATAATTTATTTACTCTTGCATAGTTACTTAAAAATTGGTAACAGTCCATAATAATTCTTATTTACTTGTTTTTTTGAAAAAACTTGACTATTGAAAAAAATATAGTATCAAAGACTTTTTTTATTATTGTTCTATACATCAAAATGAAAAAAGAATGGTAAAAAAAATTAATACTTCCAATTGGAGAAAAACAGCGATTGCAATCTATAAACCACCCCAAGATGGAAAAGTATATGGAACTTACGAAGTTGATGCCACAAATTTGTTAAAATTTATCGATGAAAAGAAACAAAAAGGAACAAGAGTAACTGTAACAAATGTCGTAACTTCTGCAATTGCTCGTGCATTATATCTTGATGTTCCCGAAGTGAATTGTTTTATTCGAAGAGGTAAATTAATACAAAGAGAACATGTTGATGTATTCCTTGCAGTTGCAACAAAAGGAAAAAGTATAACAGGTTTAGTAATTCCAAAAGCAGAAACCATGACAATAACTGAAATTGCTGAATACCAAAGAAAAAAACTTGAAAAAACAAAATCAGGCGATAAAAATTCGTTTAACATTAAAGATTCCATAGGTAAAATTCCTTGGCCTTTTAGAAGCCTAGTTGTAAAATTTATCAAATGGTGGCTTTTTGACAATGGATTTAAAATACCTTTTATTAAATTAAAAAGTAATCCTTTTGGAAGTATCTCTCTTTCAAATATTGGTGTTTTTGGTTTATCAAACGGATATATGGCCTTGTTTCCCATAGCAAATCTTCCAGCAACCCTAGCAATGGGTGCCATTAAAGAAAAACCCGTTGTAATCGATGGGAAAATAACCATTCGTCCAATGCTTCCAGTAAGTGGTACCTTTGATCATCGAATCATGGAAGCAGACAAGATTGGTAAATTTAAAGATGGTGTTGAGCAGCGTTTACTTAATCCAGATATTTTAGATACAACTGAATGCTGATGTATACCACATATTCTTAGATTTTTTTAGTTCAATATTGAGGTTTTCCCCATAATCTAAAAACTTTCATCAAAGCCAGTGCAATCATCATCATAACTAAAAAAGCGATTAAGGTTTGCTGAACACTCCAACCCCAAAGTACAGGTGCATTAACTAGTAACATACCTACAAGAATAAAAGGAGCTGCAAAAATACTTGTCAGCCCAAGGTCAATAGCCGCAGGTGTCTTAAAATCTGGATCTAGTATTCTTACTAGTAATAATCCACTAGGTACAGTTCCTGTAACCGTTCCAAAAATCCCTGCAGTTCGCTCAAATGCATACTCCTTCCAAATTCGTTTACCGATGAAGACGACAACAAAAAGAGAGATAGTTCCAGTTAATGCAGATATTATTGAAATAGGGAGAAGATATTTCCAGATGACAGCAACCTGAATAGCAGCAATGGTTGCAACAAGTAAAAAATCAACTGACCATCCTGTAATTCTTTTTTGAATTTCTCTATCAATAAGATGAATCATATTGAATTTTTTCATAATACCTTTGATCAATAAAGCAAAAACGATACCAAAGAAAAAGAAAAATCCCCATATCATTTTTGCAATATCATCGGGTAAATACTCAGTTATAATTTTTATAAATCCATATGTGATAAGAAATGTAAGTCCAACAAGTGTGAAATGAAAGGATAATGCATCAATATTAGCAGGATGTGTTGTTTCAAATCCTGCCGGTTTTTTCTCTTGATTTTTTGATATTATTCCTTTGACAAAATCAGTTGGAAGAATTTTAGGGGTCTGATCTGAAAGTCCTTTTTTAATACCCCAATTAACCAATGGAACACCAACAAAAAATGAAAAAAAGAATCCAATTGCTGCAAATGTCAATCCAACAGTTGTTGCATTTGTATAAATTGTTGCAGATATCTGTTCCCAAGTTTGACCCATTGAAAGGGCTTGACCTGGGCCTTCAATGAAACCAAGTGGTGCAAAAAAACCAAATGTTGAAAAAAGTTCAAAACCTGCATAGATAAATAACAGTGTAATTAAACCACCAATGATTGCTTGAATAGGGAATATAACCCCTTGAATTAATCCCATTCCAAGTGCCCCATTAATCCTAGATTTTCCATGTTTTTGTTCTAAGGATTTACTCACAGGCGTTAAACCAACTGAGATAAATGAAAGATTGAATAGATGATATACAAGGATTTCAAGTGTAGAATGAGATAAAACAATAACTTTGAGATTTATAAAAATCATTAATATAAGCCCACCTATAAGGCAGCTTGGAATGAGAAATCGCTGGAAAAAAGATATTTTCGCCCTTAAAACAACCCCCAATAAAAGGAATACTGCAAGGCTGGAAATCACTAGCATCGTTTCAAATGGAAAAATTTCTTGCATGATTACACCAATATGCCGTTCAATAATTCATACCGCATATTTTTCTATATTCAATATCAACTATTTGTGCATTTTGAAAAATGATGAATATTTTTCTATCGTTGAAAATAAAGATGCATCTATTTATTTTCCACCATTCTTTTCAATTTCATCACCATAAAAAACATCAATAATCACACCATCCATGTCTCTCATGATGATTTTGTCCTCATCTTCAGAAAAATCTGTCGTGATGTACCCCCCACTCTGATAAATAATTCCTTTACCTGTATTGTAAGGTCCTGAACTTGTTAATTGAAGCTCTCCATCATATGTTTCAATGTTTTCGATCTGTTTCAGCTGATACGCATCATCTGCCATTGCAATCATAGTTCGAAGTTTTTTGATTTTATGTTTATCTTTTTCATTTCGAATTTGTTGTTTTATTGAAGAGATAATTGCTGGAATATCATGCATGTTTGTAGGGAGAAGTATGTTTTTCCAAAACCAATTAAAAATTTTATTCCCGCGAGCATTAATGTGTTCTGGTGGTTTTTCTGGGTAAAGAATAATTTTACCATTTAACGCACGATGAGTTTTTCTCCATTCCGTTCGCTTGCGATCATGTTCTTTCTTTTTACTGAGGTCAGCTGCCATATTTATGCCTTCAATTCAATTGTTTTTTTCTTTCAATATTAAAAATAATTTTGGCATATAAGTATGTTTCCTATATTTTTCTACTTTTCATCGTATTTATAGAATATATTGCAGCTTCCTTCAACACTTACCATACAAGGACCCACAGGTTTTTGAGGAGTGCATATCGTTCCAAATAATGGACAATCTTTTGAGGTTATCAGTCCTCTAAGAAGTTCTCCACAACGACAGCCTTTTGGTTCTGTAAATTTTTTAGTTTTTAATGGTTCTAATATATCTTCGAATTTCTTTCGAGCATCATAAGATTCAAACTGATTCTTTAATGTCAAACCAGATTTAGTGATAACCGGAAAACCTCTCCAAGACATATCAACGAGTTTAAAAACATCATCAAGCATTGAACTTGCCTTTTTATTACCCTCTTTTGAAACCACTCTTTTGTACTCATTTTGTACATATGGCTCATCTTTTTCTATCTGTTTAGCTAGCATCCAAACGGCCATGAGTATATCCATTGGATCGAAACCTGTAATAACTTGAGGAATGTGGTATTTTTTTGATAAAAAAGCATATGGTTCTGTTCCAATAATTGCGGACACATGACCTGGTTCAATGAGTCCATTGATACGGATTTCACCCATTTCCACAATTGTTTTCAACGCATTGGGAATGGTCCTATGACAACAGAGTATAGAAAAGTTTTCTGGTGGTTCATTTAAGATGACGCTTGCAGTTGTTGGAGCGGTTGTTTCAAAACCTACGGCCATGAAAACAACTTCTTTGCTTTTATTTTGTTTTGCAAAATCAACTGCATCTTCAATACTATAAACTGTTTTAATGTCACATCCTTCTGTTCTAAGATATGAAAGTGAGTGATTTTCTCCGGGTACTTGAAGCATGTCTCCAAATGTAGTAATTGTTTTTCCTTTTAATCCAAGAAGAATCATTTCCTCGATTTCCTTTGGTGTTGTAACACATACAGGACAGCCAGGACCCTGAATAATTTCAATTCCACAGGATTTTAAAAGCGTGTCAAGACCATGTTTCATCAATGTATCTTGATGGGTTCCACAAACATGCATAAATTTATAGGAAATTTCTTTTTCTTTTAGTTGCTGAACAATTTTTTTGCTTAATTGTTTATCGTGAAGTGAAAACACAGACTAAATCCCCTCTTGTGAAAGCATTTCTTTAAACAATTCCAGAGTTTCTTTTGCATCTTTTGGATCAAGGATCTGTATTGCAAACCCTGCATGAACTAAAACATATTGGCCTACTTTTACATCCACAAGTGAGATATTTGCTTTTCTCTTTGTATTATCTCCATAGTCAACGAGGGCGATTTGATTTTTTTTATCGATTTCTACAATTTTTCCAGGGATTGCAAGACACATATCATTCCGCGGATACGATTAATTACTAAAAAACTTATTGTTTCTATTTTATTTAATAATAATATATTATTCATGTTTTGATTGAATCCAAAAAAATAATTGTTTGGAGTAATATTATATAATATGAATTATAATCCTGATTACAAGATGTTTAATAATGTAAAATTGATATATAAAATCCAGATCTGTGGAATTATTTTTATTTTATTGATTAGCGCTTTTGTAAATGCAATACCATTTTCAATAATCAATCATCAAGGTCAGTTGAATGATGAATATCAATATCATGATTATCAATCTATGACCTCAGAATTATGGTCTCTTTACAATAACCACACAGAGATTTCTCAGATGATCTCTATTGGAAAAACATATGAAGGACGATCAATATGGTTGATGAAAATTTCTGACAATCCTTTGGAAAATGAAGGTGAACCCGCAATATTGTTAATGGGTGCACATCATGGGAATGAAAAACCTTCATATGAATCTTTAATTTTTTTCATTAATTACATTCTTGAAACATATGGCTTAGATGATTATGATAATGATGGTGATGGGTTGATTAATGAAGATATGTTTGACGGAATTGACAATGATAATGATGGATTAATTGATGAAGATCCTTCTGAACAGCGTTTGAAAGAAATAGTTGATGAATCTGAAATCTTTGTTATACCAATGGTTAATCCTGATGGTGTTGAGTATAATTGGAGAAAAAATCATGCACCAAATTATGGTTCATTTGGTAACAAAGATGAAATTACATCTTATGGAGTGGATTTGAACCGGAATTACGGTTATAAATGGTATCTTCCTTATGTTTTACCTTTGAGCTATATGCTTCCATTTATCCTAAATGATAAAAGTTGGAATTATCGAGGAGAATTTCCATTTTCTGAAAATGAGACAAGAGCCGTTTCTGATTTTGTCATAAACCACGATTCTATCAAAATATCGCTCTCTTATCATTCATATAGTGAGGTTATTATGTTTCCTTGGACTCATTCCAGCTTAGATGTTCCTGATGAAGAGCTATTTGTATCAATTGGGGAGAATATCTCTCAGATTAATTCGTATCGTCTTTTAACTCATGGTTGGAGTGGAAAAGAGTATCTTTTACCTCGTTTAAGTGGTACGATTGGTACAAGTGAAAATTGGCTATATGGGGAGAGAGGCATTCTTTCTTTTACAATGGAATTGTGTAAAGAAAGGGTTCCGATGGACCCAAACGTAGTATTTGATTATTGCTGGAAACATGTCGGCGTTAATCTGTATGTTGCTGAACGTTCTCTTTCAATCTAAGAAAGTCTAAATCGAGTATAGTTTTTTTTTGAATCTCTGACATTAAATAATAAAATTTTGGTTAGCCTAATGATTTTAGGACTACAAAAATTATATAAACCCTTAAGCACAATTACATAAAAGAAAAACAACAAGGGAAAAAATGGAAGACAACCTAATACCACTATCGTCATTGAAGAAAAAAACAACCGGAAAAATCACATCAATAGACGGCGGTCATCAAATAAAGAAAAGATTACAAGCAATGGGCATATATGATGGAACATATGTATCAGTTAAAACAAAACAACCATTTCATGGTCCTTTAACAATTGAAGTTCGGGGAACACAAATGACTATTGGACGAGGCATGGCAAATAAAATACGGGTGGAAGTAATTGAGTAAAAAAATCGTCCTCATGGGAAATCCCAATGTTGGAAAAAGCGTTGTTTTCAGTAGACTTACCGGCGCACAAGTTATTTCATCTAATTATCCAGGAACAACAGTTGATTTCTCAAAAGGAAAAATGAGGCTGAACAATGAAACAGTTGAAATCATTGATGCACCAGGAACCTACTCACTTGAAGCATCCAATAGAGCAGAACAAGTGGCATCAGATATAATGAAAGAAGCTGATGTTGTAATCTGTGTTATTGATGCAACAAATCTTGAAAGAAATCTCTACCTCTGCCTTGAACTACTAGAACAAAACATACCAATGGTTATTGCACTGAATCTCTGGGATGAAACAAAACACCTAGGAATTCATATAGATGAGAAAAAATTAGAGGAATTATTGGAAGTACCAGTTATTCCAACAGTTGCATTAACAGGCGAAGGAATTAAGGATCTTGTTGAAAAAATCAATGATGCTTCATCACCTGAAAAAATCAAACCAACAAGTCAAGAAGGACGATGGATTGAAATCGGTCAAACCATTAAACAAGTAGAACATGTTGAACACCGCCACCACACAATTAGAGATACCATTTCAGACATTACAATAAAACCATTAACTGGCCTTCCTATCGCAATTGCTATAATATTTACAGCATTTTGGTTTGTCAGACTTATTGGTGAGAATCTTATCTCCTATATATTTGAGCCTCTTTTTGAACAAGTATATAGACCTTTTATTACTAGTTTTGCAGATACATTAGGGGAAGGATTTCTTTATAATTTCCTTATAAGTCAAACCTATGGAACTATTGATTTTGTTGAATCGCTAGGAATGATTACCACGGGATTATATGTTCCAATAGCAATGGTGCTCCCATATATTGTCGCATTTTATTTTATTTTATCACTTCTAGAAGATACAGGATATTTACCTAGATTAGCAACCCTTGTTGACAATATATTTCATAAATTGGGAATGCATGGATATGGAATTGTCCCAGTATTTCTTGGTCTTGGATGTAATGTTCCAGGAATGCTTGCAACACGAACACTTGAAACAAGAAAACAACGTTTCATAGCTGCAACACTTCTCTCAGTATCTGTTCCATGTGTAGCACAAACATCCCTAATTTTTGCGATGTTTTCAGATGAAAAAATACAAGGAAATCTCTCGTATGCTCCAATCATCTATATTCTTATGGTCTTTACAACGCTACTCTGCTTATATTTCATCGTAGGATATATCTTAAACAGATTCATAAAAGGTGAAAGCCCAGAGATATTCCTGGAAATCCCCAGCTACCGTACTCCTCACCTAAAAACTACATTAAAAAAAACATGGATGCGTATTAAATGGTTTATCAAAGATGCAGTACCATGGATGTTTTTTGGCGTTTTTCTAATTAACATCCTTTATACTATTGGGGTAATTCAATTTCTAGCAGAGCTCTTTAAACCTTTAATGAACACTTTATTTGGTCTCCCAGGAGAAACCTCCATTGTATTGATCAGTGGATTTCTGCGAAAAGATCTTGCGGTTGGTACGCTATTAAGTTTTCCAGCAGGAACTTTTTCATCATTTCAACTCGTTATTATTGCAACCATGCTTACAATGTTTTTTCCCTGTGTCGCAACATTTGCAGTAATGATAAAAGAACTTGGGATAAAAGACATGTTACGATCAGTTCTTATCATGATTACTGTTGTTGAAGAAAACACAATCGAAAATAAATCATTATCTACATGAAACTTCATATTTATTTTTTAAAAAAACTATATGATCATCTTTTTACATATTGACAATATGTCGATTTTAATTAGTAAATATATAAAGTGGATTGAACGAAAGGGGGGAAAAATTCTTTTTATTGATTATTCAGAATGCAAAGAGATTGATTTAATAAGTAGGATTCAAGAAGCAACAGATTATATAATGCAGCTTAATGAAAAAGAATTACACACACTAATAGATGCAAGAAAAAGTTATGCAAACAATGAGGTCTTAGAATCACTCAAGAAAAGTGCCAAGACAATAAAACCCGTTGTTGAAAAATCTGCAATTATTGGAATGACAGAAACCCAAAAAATAATATTAAAAGTTGTTAACATGTTTTCAAATCTAGGTTTAAAACTATTTGATGATCTAGAATCAGCAGAAGAGTGGTTAATTTCGTAAATATACCACAACAGAAAAAAATGAGTATAAAAAAATTAAAGTATTTTCAACAAATTTTTCAACAAAAGACTCTTAAAAGGAAACAGGTTTTTCCCCCTTTGATTTCATGCTTGATATAAAACTAATCAGAGAAGAACCTGAACTTGTTAGAAAAAACCTTGAAAAAAGAAAAAAACCAGATTATAACAAAATGTTAAATGATCTTATTACAAAAGATGAGGCATGGAGAAACATAAAAATAGAGGTTGATGCACTTAGACAGAAACGAAATCAGTTAACCAATTCCATTAAATCATTAAAAAAAGAAGGAAAAACAGATCAGATCAGTCAAGTTCTCAATGAAGCAAAGCAAATACCAGATAAAATAAAGAATTTAGAAAAAAAACAACTAATAATTGAATCTGAGAGAAACTCATTATTACTGACACTGCCAAATTTATTACATGAAACTGTCCCCTACGGAGAGGACGACAGTGGAAATATGGTAGAGAAAACCGGAGGATCAAAACAATCATTTTCATTCACTCCCCGTTCACATATTGATATTGTTGAAGGGATAAAAGGTGCCGACATTGAACGAGCGGCAAAAACCTCAGGTGCTAGATTCTATTTTTTAATGGATGAACTGGTTCAACTTGAATTTGCAATTATTCAACATGCAATTAAATTACTTACAAAAAGAGGATATCATCTAGTAGTTCCACCAACTCTTGTAAAAGGAAAAATTATGGAAGGAGGTGGTTTTCTTCCAACATATAGAGATGATGTCTATAAAATTGAGGATGAAGATTTATTTTTAGTAGGTACCAGTGAGGCACCTCTTGTTGGTATGCATGCAAATGAAATATTATATCAAGATGATTTTCCAATTAGATATGCAGGTTTCTCAACATGCTTTAGAACTGAGGCAGGTGCACATGGAAAAGATACGAAAGGAATCTTTCGTACACATCATTTTGAAAAAATAGAACAGATCAGCATTACAAATCCTGAAAATAGCTGGAAGGAACATGACTATCTTTTTGAAACAGCAGAAATGTTCTGGCAATCCCTTGAAATACCTTATCGAAAAGTCAACATCTGTACAGGAGATATTGGTCTTGTTGCAGCAAAAAAATTTGATCTTGAAGGATGGTATCCATCACAAAATGCATATAGAGAGCTTGTTTCAACAAGTAACTGTACAGATTTTCAGGCAAGAAGATTAAAGATTCGATTCAGAGAAAAAGATGGTATGCCAACTAAGATATGTCATACATTAAATTCAACCGTGATTGCAATACAACGTGGACTTACTTGCATACTTGAAAATAATCAAAAAGAAGATGGGAGCATAAAGGTCCCAAAAGTACTTCAACAGTATGTTGATTTTAAAGAAATCACTCCAAAAATCTAAAAAAACAGGATCTTTAAAGTGTAATTGCATCAACTGGACATTCGTCTACGCAAGCACCACAATCAGTGCAAGTATCCGGATCCACTTTTGCTTTATCATTCATCGATATTGCATCAACTGGACATGCATCAACGCATGCACCACAACTAATGCAAGTATCTTCATTAACTAATGCTGGCATAGATGCTTGAAATAATAATCCGTTTTTAAATCTTTCTTCCCCGTTACATGATTAAAAAAATGAATTTTTTTCATATAAGAACGTAAACATCAATAAGGTCTTTGGAAATACCATTTTGGTTGTATGCTATTGTTTCAATAGTATGAATACCTGGAGTGCTTTTACACATCCATGAAAATGGCGGTTCTGAAATTGTTTTTTCAAGAACTCCATCAAGATAAAATTCAATATACTCTGTTTGCTTGGCATCAATGTTGATGTTGATTGATCCGAATATTCTAGGAGCGGCTTCCTGAATTGAACCGATGCTTCTTAATAATGTTGGAAATTCAATGTTGAATATATACGTGTTTTTTATCTTTGGTTTTTCAATTGATATTAATGGAGTATCAGGTTGCATATCCCCATAGATTCCATCAATATAGATTATACCCGTTTCTCCACCGTAACATCCATCAATAAACATGGATTCATCATATCCCATGTGAAACCATCCATTATCTCCCCAGCCTGTTCCCCAACTGTTTTTAATAAGCCAACTTTGTGTTATATCATCATATCCAACAAGTGCGACAAGATGACTACCAACCCTTTTACTTTCTGAGGTTTTATGATAAACACCACTCTTGTATTGGTACATATCATCATAGACAAATATACATATCGTGAGAGGCCCGTATTCAATAAGTGCTTGTTTTATGGATTCTTCATCATGAGGAACCCAACCCCATTCAGTTATTTTCATAGTTCGGTTTTCCCAGCCATCAACACTTGAAAAAGGGAAATCAAAAGGTCTATGAGGATCTGGAAAACATCCTTCATCAGGAACCCCATATGTAATAAGATAGTCTGCTGCATCATGTACGTTGACTCCACCTTTTTCATAGGTTCCTCCTGCAAAAAAATAAAGATGGGCTTCTGAGAGATCAGGTTGAAAAAGAGTTCCTGTTTGATATTGCATAAGGGTTTCAATTGCTGCACATAATGCATATGTTTCACAAGTAGGTGCAGGGCTTTGATCTTTTATTGGTGTTGTGTAATCGATTCCATTGATGTTTGTCCAGCTAAAAGAGATTGGAAGATCATTTTGATGTAGGTTGTATTCTGAAATTAAAATTGGTTGTTGTGATATAATATAGAAAGACATCATTGCAATTATTAATATTCGTTTCATTTGTCCCATAATTATAACTATCACAATATATAAAATATTTTTTGTTTAATTCTGTCTTTATTTTAAAAAGGTGATAACAAAGGTTTGTAATGCACCATTAAAATAATGTTGTTTTTCAAGAATTTTAACATCGGAGAAAGAATTCAACATATCAATCCCTTTATTGCCCATAAATTCAAAATAATGATTGCGATGATCCGATCTAGTAAATGATTCAACTATTCGAATCAAACCATTTGATAACCATCCAGAGAATTTAGTTCCAATACCATAATCTGTGATAAATACAACGCCATTTGGTTTGACTAATGTTTTTGATTTTTGAAGAATTTCAAAAATAGTTTCTTTTGCGTTTGGATGAAGAACTAAACTTATATTTGCCGCATCAAAAGTTTTATCGTTTATTGTAGTTTTTCGGATATCATCATGAATAAACGTTACTGAATCTTCTGTTTTTTTCTTAGCTACTGCAATCATTTGCATTGATGCATCAATACCAGTTACTAAAAAACCATCTGCTGCAAGAACTCTGCATTGCGCACCGGTTCCCGAACCAAGATCAATAATGGAATGGCACCCATATTTTTCTGCAAAATGACTGACCGTATGATGAACTCGTTTGAGTATCGGATTGAATGCAATATCATAGAGGTTGGCAAATTGCCCCTCATCAGAAATTTTTTTCATAGAAATCAATGAGAAGAAATGTTCAGTTTTTTATTAAATCTTGTTGTTTTTGTAAGTTTCTTTTAGGAAAATGATTTCTTCCATTCATTTTATTAAGTATTTTTTCATTAAAATTATTTATTAAAAATTCTAAAATCTATGTAAATTAATTAATGATTCTATAGGTGATTCAAATGACAACAGGTAGAATAGAGGATTATCTCGAGGCTTTAAATTTCATTATAAAAAAAAAGGGATATGCAAAGGTAAAAGATATTGCAGCATATTTTGATATTTCTCCATCTAGCGTTACTGAAATGTTTCAAAAACTTGAAAAACAAGGTTTTGTCAACTATGAAAAATATGGTGGTGCTACACTTACAAAAAAAGGAGAAAAAATTGCAGTTAATACAAGAAAAAAACATGATACAATCTATCAATTCCTGCGAATTTTTGATGTTCCAAACGAAGTTGCAAATGAAGATGCCTGCCGTATAGAACATGTTGTACACAAAAAAACCATGCTTCGATTAACTCAATTCGTAAGCTTTATCAACAAGTATGATAAAAAACCAAGATGGTTGGAACATTTCCAACAATATTACACAACTGGATCACTGCCAGAATGTGAACGAATTGAAAAAAACAAATAAAATATTAAATTTATTTTTAAACATTAAACAGTTTTTTGGTAAATGTTTATCAATAGTAAGATGATGTAATGGCCTAATATATTTGAGGAATAAAAGGTTGGTTTAATTTATGAAATTTCTTGAAAAAACAGAATCCATCTGTCCAGGATGTTATCAGGAAGGAAACATTGAAAAAATCGATGCGGAAATCATTGAAGAAGATGGAAAAGTATGGATGAAAAAAACATGTGAAAAACATGGAACTTTCAAAGACATTTACTTCAGTGATGTTGATGTATATAAAAAATGGATTCAATATAAATCCCCCGGGGTTGAATCCCCTGATGTTAAAACATCAGTCTTTGATTTCCCCCCACTATATGAGATGCATGAATCTCAAAGTGTTCTAACAAATTTACTTATTACAAATCGCTGTGACCTTCGCTGTAGTTATTGTTTTATGAATGCAGGAGCATCAGGACATGTATATGAACCAACATTAGATGAAATAAAAAAACTAATGCAACAAGCAAGAGATGAACGGCCCATGGGATCCAAAGCCATTCAGATCACCGGTGGAGAACCAACTATTAGAGAAGACCTACTTGAAATTGTTAAGATGGCCAAGGAGGTGGGTTTCTCTCATGTTCAAGTAAACACCAACGGGGTTAAACTTGCAGACGATATTGATTTTTGTAGAAAACTCAAAGAAGCAAAAGTAAACACTGTGTATATGAGCTTTGATGGAGTAACAAAAGAAACTAATCCCTGGATAGAAAAGAACAAACAAGCAATTGAGAATTTAAGAAAAGTGAATTTAAAGATTGTTCTAGTCCCCGTTCTTATTGGTGATAAAAACCTTAAAGAGACAGGAAAAATCGTTCAATTTGCAATTGATAACATGGATATTGTACGTGGAGTTAATTTCCAACCAATATCGTTTTGTGGTCGAATTAAGAAGCTTAAAGATAAAAAAAGAGAGCAACAACGTGTTGATTATGTTATGATGATGGATGCATTGGAAAAAGAATTTGATGGAGCAATTAGTAGAGATGATTTTTATCCCGTTCCATTTGTGTTTCCAGTATCAAAACTCATAGAGCTGTTAAAGGGAAAAACTCAGGTTGAATTTACTGCACATCCTGGATGTGGTGGTGCTACATACATCTTTGTCGATGATGAAGGTAAACCACTTCCAGTTACCCAGTTTATTGATGTAGAGGGTTTACTTTCATTTATTGACAAGGAAAGTAAGATAACTGGTCCATTTAAAAAAGCCAGAATCGCATCAGCATTTCTAAGAACCGTTGATGACTTTGTAGATTATGACAAAGCCCCACATGGCTTTGATTTGAAAAAGTTGTTAAAGGATGCAGCACTTGGAGGAAGCTACGATTCACTCCGCGGTTTTCATTACAAAAGCTTGTTCTTAGGTTCAATGTGGTTTCAAGATCCTTTTAATCTCAATATTGATCGATTGAAACGATGTGTCATTCATTATACAACTCTTGAAGGAATTGTTCCATTTTGTTCATATAACGGGATTGGGATTGGAGATGCCATACGGGAAAAACATTCTATACCAATAAAAGAATGGGAAAAACAGACAGGTCGGAAAATGAAGGACGATCTACGAAAGGATGTTCCTCTAACATAAAACTAGCAACCAGTGATTGAAAGAAAAAAAATGGATAGTTAAAAGTGAAATGGTGGTTTAATCTTCTTTATATTTTTTACAGATTGATCTTTTAACTTATTTTTTATTGTATTTCTTGTATCTGCCGGATTTCTTATGGAATCAGATGCTTTTTTGAATTGATTTTGTGATTTTTCAATAATTGAAGAATATGTCTTCCCTGTCTTGCTTAAAAATATGTTTGTATATTTGACATCAATCCTATTTTTTATAACATAATATGATCCAAGTATTAATAAAAAAATGAAGAACAACGAAATCGTATTTTTTTGAATATTTCCAAGCATTGAAAAAACGAAGAATGACGCTGTGTTCATGAAAAAAGTTTGAAAAAGGATAAACATGAACATAAAAATGAATATAATTATCAATGGTAGATACACCATGATACCTATGAAATTAATAAACGAACCTTTTTTCCTAAATGTTTCAGCAACTTCCTCATCATGTTTAATAAAAGCTAATGTTTTTCCAGTAAAAATTGAACCAATAATTGTTAGAATTGTCATAAATATTGAAACTATGAAAATTATTAAATTATTTTGAAATTCATTTGTAATGATTAATGTATAATGTTGAAGAAAAAAGTATATGATAGATATGATTATAAATATCCAACTCAAAATTGTTCGAAACATTTTCCCACAAATAATGATATACATCTGTTTGAAAAATGTATCGTTATTTTATTTTATTTCTCCGGCATGTTTTTCTATAGTTTCTGTTTCTCTAAATGTATCTTTTGCGAATTCCATTAGTTTCAAAACAACTTGATTAAGAGTTTCTTTTGTTGGATTATTAAAGTCGCCACCCACATCCTCGAAAGCATTTTCTATAATCATATTAACATTAAAATCTTCAATTGATTCGGCGGATAATTCAGTGGTTTTTTCCATATATGCCATTAATTCTTTTTGTGCTTGAAAAAAACAATTTACTATTGCATCTCTAACTTGGATAGGAGTTATTTCCTCAGATAGATCAACACCATAGATACAACTATCGTTTGACATAATATCAAGTTATAAGAAGGTTAAATAAAAACATTTTTTATTTTCTAAATACAATAATTATGGAATGAATCACGTGTTTTACCGATTATTTTTTTTAATTATACACAACATGAAAGACGAGGATATGCATATGTGTTCTATCAAAGATATTGCTTGATTTTTCTCATGAAACAGTAATGCTAGGGTTAAAGAGATTTAAAATTGCTTCAATGAGATTCATAACAGCATTAAATAATACTGTGATTAAATTTATAAGATATTCAATGAGGCTTACAAGTCCGATAAGATCCCGTATGATATCGATTAAATTTAATACAAATTGAATAATCAATAAAACTAGTTGTTTAATTAAATCAATTATTCCATTTTGATCCGGAATGGAAGCATCTAAAAATCCCTCAGTAATTGAATTACTTCTCTCTTCTATTTCTTGAATATAATCCATAACTGGTTTACTATTTGTTTGTGGAAGTGCAGTGACTGTGGATAGCATAATACAACTTGTTAATAACGCCCCTAAAATTAATATTATTTTTCTCATTTATTACCCCTAATATATTTAATGCCATTAGATTATAAAAAATTTTTGTTAGTTTTTTTATAATAAACATGTTTTTAGTAGTAAAATTCTTTTTTGTTTTTAATAAAACTAGGACTTAATAATACAAAATCATGTAAAGCAAATGCTAATATCAAAATCAATGAACAGTAAACTTTTTAAACAGATATAAGTAATCAAAAGTATAGCATTAGACAAGAATCTAATTTAGAGAACATAACAGAGAATTTTGTAAAACACTAATGAATAAAATAATCAACAAATATCAAAAAAATGGAGAATTGTTCAATTAATGATAAAAATACGAAAATTACATATCAAAAAGCTGAGCTTATTTACAGTTATTCTATTTATTGTATTGGCAATGAATGGTTGCATAGATAGTAACATCTCTTCGGATAAAATAAATGTTCTTGTCACAATCATTCCCCAAAAAGAGATGGTTGATGCCATAGGTGGTCAGCTTGTTTCAATTACAACTCTTGTCCCCGAAGGTCAAAGCCCTCATTCCTATGAACCCACACCATCTCAGATGATAAAGGTATCTAAATCAAAAGCCTATTTTATAGTTGGTTCGGGTGTTGAATTTGAAATTGTTCATATGAATACGATACTTGAACAAAATGATGATTTGGTTGTATTTGATTGTTCAAAGGATATCGATGTTGTTTCATTGGATGAACATTATAGACAAGATCACTATGATGAATCAGGCGTACAACATGATCCAGATCATGCCGGTATTGATTCACATATTTGGACGTCTCCATTAAACTATAAAAAAATGGCTGAGGTTGTATATAATGGATTAATTGAAATCGACCCAGAAAATCAAGAAGAATATCATTTCAATTATGAAGGATATGTTTCAGAGTTAGATGCTCTTCATAATAATATCAGCAATATGTTACAGCCCTATGCTGGAAAATCCTTTATGGCGTATCATCCTGCATGGGGATATTTTAGTGATACATATAATTTAAAACAAATTTCAATAGAGGATAATGGAAAGCAACCTGGACCCGCAGGAGTAGCAGCAGTCATTGAACAAGCTAAAAATGAATTAATAAAAGTTATTTTTGTTGCCCCTCAGTTTGATGTTGCAAGTGCAGAAACGATAGCTGAGGAGATTGGTGGAAGAGTTGTTTTTGCAGATCCATTAATGAGCAATTATCAAGAAGCTATGTATTCTTTGGCATCAGAAATGCTTACGGGTTTTCAAGGTCAAACACCGTAATATTAAATGAAGACCGATACATTAAAACATATAAGTAATAATCTTGTTAATAATTGGTTGAAGAGAGATGAAAGAAATAGCAATTGAGATTCGTAATCTATCAGCAGGATACAATAATACCATTATTATTGAAAATATCAATCTTGAGATTAATCAAGGAGATTTTTTTAGTATCATCGGACCTAATGGTGGAGGGAAATCAACTCTTTTGAAAGCAATTCTTGGGCTTATACCAATTCATAAGGGAAGTATTAAAATTTTTAATAAAACACCCCAGCATGGAAGAAAATATATTGGATATGTCCCCCAGTATGCAGAGTTTGACACACAATTTCCAATCTCTGTGTGGGATGTGGTCCTCATGGGTAGAAGAAACGTTAGAGGGATGCATCCATTTTATACTGTTGAAGATAAAGAACATGCAAAACATGCATTGGAAATTGTTGAAATGAAAGCCTATGCAAATCGACATATTAGTGAGCTGTCTGGCGGGCAACGACAACGAGTTTTTATTGCACGAGCCCTTGCATCTCAACCTAAAATTCTTTTGTTGGATGAGCCAACAGCAAGTGTAGATAAGGACATTAAGGAAAGCATTTATCATTTCTTAAAAGAGTTAAATAAAAAAATGACAATTGTTTTTATTACTCATGATATTGGAGTTTTATCGACCTTTGTTGGCCGTATCTCTTGTTTGAATCGGTATTTGTTTATGCATGATGATGACAGAGTTCTATCAAAAGAAATGTTAGAGGCAGCATATAGTTGTCCCGTGGAATTAATTGCTCATGGTGTTCCACATCGAGTGCTTGATGAACACAAACATAAAAAACAAAAGAAGGAGAGTCCTTAATGATTGATTCCTTTTTTGAGTTGTTTTCTCATACTTTTGTTCAACGAATGTTTGCTGCAAGTATCCTTGCAAGTATATCTTGTGGCATCATTGGAAGTCTTGTGGTTGTGAAACGAATTGTTTTTGTTAGTGGTGGAATCGCACACGCAACATTTGGTGGTATAGGACTTGCATATTTCTTACAGTATACAATGGGATGGATATGGTTAGAACCACTCATTGGTGCTGTTCTTTTTGCAGTAGGCACTGCTATTATCATGAGTGTGCCTTTGATAAAGCAACGTCTACGTGAGGATTCAACAATTGGCGTTATTTGGGTTGTAGGTATGGCACTAGGTGTGCTTCTTATAAACCCAGTTGATAGAAATATAATTCAAATGCAAGATCCTATTAGCATTTTATTTGGAAATATCCTCCTTGTTCAATTTTCTGATCTGTTAATTATGGTTTTGCTTGTGATTGTTATTTTGATAGTTAGCATGTTCTTATTTAAAGATCTGAAAATCCTAACATTTGATGAGGAATTTGCACAAATCAGCGGTATTAATGTAGGGCTTCTTAATCTGGTTTTACTTGTGTTAGTTGCATTAACAACGGTTGTTTTAATTAAGGTTGTTGGTGTTGTATTAGTAATTGCAATGTTGACAATTCCTGCGGCTATTTCAGGGCTTTTTGTACAAAATCTGAAACATATGATGATACTTGCAGTCATTATTGGCATTGGAACAAGTTTTTTAGGATCAATCTTATCTATTCTATTTGATCTTCCCACAGGTTCCACTATTGTTGTTTTCATGGGCTTTCTTTTCATTTTTTTACTTCTTATAAAACCATTTTTAATGTCAAAAAGAAAGAATCCTTCTATTTTATGAAACACAAAATATTAATATTAATGTTAACCTTTTTATATTAATTACAAATATATTTGTTTAATTTGGAGAAAGAAAAACCATGTACCAAAAAAAACAAGGCATCATTGCTATGATAAGTATCATAATAACCGCCCTATTATTCCTCCCCTCACTTACAGCATTTCCAATACCTACAATTTCTAATATGAATGAATCAAAAGAGCTTAATCTCTTACGTGTAGAACATTATTTAGAATTAGAAGCAATTGAAAATACTGATTCATTTCAATTATACTATGTATTTCCACCTAACTATGGATATCAAGTACCTATTGTTCTAGATATATTAAATGATACCACCACAAATATTCAAAAATATACAATTGAAAAAGATATCTATTCCCCAAATAGAGTAATCAATTTTTCACTTTCGTCTATGCAACAAGGACAACATACCCTCATTCATTTTACCATATGGGTTCTTGTTGAATCACATGATTTTTCAGATTCACCAAAGGATGTTCCTATACCAAATTCACCATGGGAAAATCCTGAGGAAACCCAACAATGGCTTTCAAGTTCAGAGATGGTCCAGGTGAAAAGAATACGGATAAAAAGAACCGCAAATAAACTTGAAGGAGAACAGGATTCAGTTTATAGTTACGCAAAAAACATTTCATCGTTTATTTTAAATCATAGGCATGGATTATTTCTGATTCAACTCTGGACAAAAACATTTCTGAAACAAGATGCATTAACAACCCTTAAAATCAATGGAGAAAACGTAGGACGGGCGCATCTAGCATGTGCGCTTTTCCGATCAAAGAATATTCCTGCCAGAGTAATACTGGCCAATAATGATCAAGGTTTTTGGACCCAGATGCATTACATGGTTGAATATTACATCCCAAGTTATGGATGGGTACTTCTTGATCCCACCTATGGTATGACACCATATTCAACTAACCGACAAATCATAAATCGCATATGTAGCATTGAAGATGAAGATGACACAAAAGAAGACTACATTTTTAGATTCATGAAAGGAGAGGAACGATGGATTTGGATAAATACAGACAAGGTTGAACCTTATTATGTTGACTGTGATGAAGGTAGTAAATCACAGATGTTTACAGAAGTCACTCTTTCAACACAAGTTTTTGCTGCCGATTATACGTTTTTTAGAACACAAAATGTGTTTTCTCAGTATGAAAAATTCCTCAATATGGATCTTTCATCTGCTGATCAACAACATGTTGAAAACGCAATATCATATCAAATAAATGCATGTGAAAATCTTGTTGATACAAATGACATCAATGAATTTGTTTTCTATATTGAAAAGGCATATGATGAATACAAAGAAATTTCGGAATAATTAGAAATTTATCAATTTTTTATTGCCGAATACTTTATGTATCTATTTTTTATTGATTTAACCTGTGGATAAAGATAATTTATCAGATGAAATCAAATCATTAAACAAACGTATCGATGAACTTGAAAATATGCTTCGGGCAGTAATCCAACCGTTTCAAGAAATTGGAAAATCAACAAGTAATTACATTCGATTAATAGGTATCATGCTTGAACATGGTGGTTTAACACCAGATACTATTTTATCTGATTTGAAAGATCCCATTGAAAAAGATATTATACGAGTATTAACTCAAAAAAAGGATTTGAATATATCTCAAATCACCGATAATGTTAGATCTCAACGAGGTACTGCATCTCGAAGAATTATTCGAGAAAAATTAAAGAATCTTGAAACAAAAAATATGGTATATTCACAGCAGAAAGGATCAAGAATTGTCTACAATCTTACCGATGAAGTGATCGAAAAATGGTCACAAGTGCTCGGTTTCATCAAATAAAGTGACCAGACTTATATGGATACAACCAAAAAAAGTTTGGAGGAAAAATAAAAATGAATAATCATAGAGAACAAGGTCCAGATCATAAAATGCCTGACCCTGAAAAAATAAAAGAAATACTTGACGTTGTAGCTGAAAAAGTTCCTGGATTGCTAAAAGAGCTCAGTATTATCTTATATAGTCCAGAAAGTGCAAAACAATACGCAACTGCTGCTGCAATTTTTTACAAGGAACTTAAAAATGCAGGAATGTCTGAATCTGAGTCGTATGAACTGACCAGCCAGTATCTCTCAACATTAAACATTGGAAAAATGATGAAGGGATTCCCAAAAAGCCACGACTGATCGCCTATGAACCTTTGTTTATTTAGCTTGGTGGGGCGATTTTACAAATGAGTAAATCATCTAATGATCCCATTAAGTTCATAGCCAGCATCATGTCAAGAACACCATTAATTCTGTTGAGATCAGGGAGTTCATGGCTTTCATTTAAAAAACAAGCTCAGAAAGGTGGTAAAACCTTTCAAAAAGAACTTATTTGCCAAGGATTAGATAAAGAAACTGCAAGATTATTCTCTCAGGAGTATGTAGAGGGAAGTAATCTTTTGAAGTTATTCTTTTATCAATCCTAATTTTTTTATTGAATAGTTTTCAGTAGCTCTGATAGGAATTTTCATATGAGTTTTTACTTCGCTTGATAATCTATTATATCGTTTTATTAATCAGAAAAGTTTATTATATCGAATTACGATATCTATTATCGATATCATGATAAAAAATCTTTACAACGGATTTATTAGAATTCATATTTTATACCATGCAACAGAAGAAAAGATCTGCGGAATTGAAATCATTCAAGAACTCAGAAGACATGGCTATTCAGTGAGCCCCGGAACTGTTTATCCAATACTACACAAAATGACCAAAGACAAACTTCTTGTTACTCATAATGAAATAATAAAGGGTAAACGACGTATCTATTACATAGCAACAACTCAGGGAAAAGAAATGTTAGAACAAGTACGTAAAAAAATCAAAGAGCTTTATGATGAGGTCATATTAAATGAATAAAAAACCTTTTATAAATGGTATAACACGTAATCTTATCATCGTTGGTTTTGTTAGTTTATTTACCGATCTTAGCAGCCAGATGGTGTTTCCTTTAATCCCTCTTTATTTAGTAACTCTTGGTGCTAGTGCATGTGTTATAGGTCTTGTTGAAGGAGCAGCTGAATCAACTGCTTCATTACTAAAAGTATTCTCAGGGTATTGGTCTGACAAAATTAAAAAACGAAAGCCATTTGTTCTCTGTGGCTATGGTTTATCGTCGATTACTAAACCACTTTTTGCTTTTTCACATTCATGGCCTCTGGTTTTATTTATTAGAGTATTGGAACGGATTGGTAAAGGCATCCGTACCGCTCCAAGAGATGCAATTATTGCTGAATCTGCAGATTCATCTGTTAGAGGGAAAGCCTATGGATTTCATCGGGCAATGGATGGTATTGGATCAATAAGCGGGGCAGTTCTTGCCTTTGTATTATTACCAATACTTGGTTTTAAAAATATATTTTTAGTAGCGTTTATACCTGGAGCAATAGCTGTTTTATGTGTAATGACCATAAAGGAAAAGAATAAGACAAAGGAAATCAAGCCAAAAGAGACCACCTCCTTTAAAGTAAGTTTGAAAGATTTACCTCGTAACTTAAAACTCTTTATCCTGGTTTCAACTGTTTTTGCATTTGGACAATTCGGCTATGCATTTATACTGTTAAAAGCAAGAAATATAGGTCTAGACAATGAGACAGCAATTTCCCTTTATGTTTTATTCTATATTGTTTACACCCTATTCATCATCCCATCAGGATTGCTTTCTGATAAAATCGGCAGGAAACCTGTCCTAATGATGGGGTATTTGATGTTTGCTGCCACCGCCATCTGTCTCATGTTTACTTCTCAGATGTATACTCTACTTATTGTTTTTGTAATATATGGAGTATTTTATGCAATGATTGATGGGGTTCAACGAGCATTTGTTGTAGATCTAGCACCCCCAAAGTTAAAGGCAACAGCCCTTGGAACATTTCATACAGCAATTGGCCTGGTCGCACTTCCAGGAGGCTTACTTGCAGGGGTATTATGGGACAAAATATCCCCTGAGGCCACATTTATGTTTGCATTAATACTTACAATATGTGCTTTAATGTTATTCATGTTTGTCAGTAACAATACCTCAATAGAAAATCAATGACGAGTTATTTATAAAATACTTAATTATCCTTTATTACCTTTAAGGATTCATTCATTATATTTTCTTTCAAGGAAATTATTAATTTCTTCTTGAGACTCAGCATTAAATAAAAAATTTTCTTCTTCATTTGAAAACTCCGGTATCGAAAATTTTCCGATGATGCTTTTTGCATATGATTTCCAGCCCCCCTGATATGTCTTTGAGGTTAGTTCAATATATTTTTCCATAACTTTTGAGTTAAGTATTTTTTTTAAAATTATTATATTAATATCATGAGGTATTATTGAATATCCTGAAAAAAATGTTGAATCCTCTTCTTCGCAATATATAAAGTTAGGTTTTTTATTCATATTTGATGTGAGTAGTTTTTTTCCAAATGAAGAGTCGAGTCCTTGTGTCCTTCCATATGCATACCATGAAACAGGATTTTGTTTATTTTTATCTCTTTTTTCTAAGACTGGCTTTATTGCTTGTAAGTATTCAAAAGTATTTGGAAAATTTTCCTTTAACTCATTTTCAGGAATGATACTACATTTTCCATCCTTCTTTTTATAGGGCCAAATAACTCTCTTTGAATTATTTTGTATATCCATTTCTGAATGAATTAATGATGCTTTAATTATTTTCTTTGTCGATTCTGGTTCGATATTATATGTTTTATCATTTACCTTCTTTTTAAATCCATAATCTAGTAAATAATATCTATCTGCTAATGTTGCAAGACCTACATGTATATTTGAAATTTCAGAGAGTTTTTTACCAATATTTTCAACTTTATTAACAAATTCTAATTCTTCATTTGTTAAAAAATTCCAAGAATTATTATCTAAATTTTTATGGTAAACCTCTTTAAAATCAGAATCATTGATAAGAATTGAATCAATGTTATTTGTTACTTTAAAATATTTTATAGCTTCATTTCTTTGCTTTGAAAAAATATTTATGCAGCTATAGACTCTTACATCATTGAATACTTTTATTTCATCAAAATTAATGATTTTAAAAATATGATGACCGTCATTCAACAAATTTCTTAGATTAAATCCTGCGGAACTTGAAAAATAAGAATTAGGATTGATATAACCCAAAAAACCTTTGGAATTTAACAAACTTAACCCCAGTTCAATAAAAGGCATATAAATATCAATGTTTCCAGATTCTGCTGTTTTCCAGTTACTTTTAATATATTCTCTATTTTTTAATTCTAGGTTTTGTATTCTTATATAAGGTGGATTTCCAATTATCGCATCAAAACCGCCTTTTTCAAATATTTTCGGAAAATGATTATGCCAATTGATTTTAAGGCTATCTTTACAAATTATGTTGAATTTAATTTCTATTTTATCCTCATTATGAGCAAGTGCAAACAAAGAAAGAATTAACTTGGTTCTTCTAATTGCATAATCTAAAATATCACATGCAAAAATATTATTTTCAATTATTGATATTATACTTTTATTTGTATCTTTATGAATTTTTTCTACCGCTTCAATTAAAAATGCCCCACTACCACATGCATTATCACAAACAGTAATATCTCCTTTAACAACAGAATCTACAATATATTTAACAATAAATTGAGGTGTATAAAACGATCCGCTTAACTTTCGATCTTTTGATTCTATAAGTAATTCAAAGATCCTTTCAATTGATTTCAGCTCATTCTTACCAATCAGTTTTGAAAATCTATTTATTAAATCAAAATCAGGTTTTTTTTTCAGATAGTTGACGATTATTTTATTTTTTATATCGGTAATATTATGATTATTTAAATACAATCTAACAAGAGAAGATTCAATATCCTCTATACGATATTTCTTTCTAATTTTTGAAATTTCTGTTTTCAATCTACTCATGTATCTACAAATCTGTATTGTGTATGCAATATTTAATTACAATTTTAAAAAAAAATTTGTTCATTAAGAAAAATTAGATTTTAAATGAAAATTGAATATTTTTTTTCCGTGCTGAATCTTT
>NJDG01000031.1 GCA_002254885.1 Thermoplasmatales archaeon ex4572_165 | reverse complement strand
CAACTCATCTTTGGACTGATAGCTGTGCTCAAAATCGGATTCCTCCTTCATCGGCAGGTTTTGTTTTGACCGCTAAAAAAGCTTATGAATTTTTAGAGGAAAACGGTTTTGGAAAAATAGAGGTGGGTGGACCAGAAGCACAAGACCGTGAAATAATAATAACTGTTGCAGGTCAATATGATATTGGAATTCCATGGGATCGAAGTTTCACTGGTGCTGGAATAAATGGCCGGTTCTGGGGTTCACCAGTTGATTGCGCATATTCTATCTCTCGGAATGTTTTCTATCCTGCATTGATTTTTATGAACCCTGCAATGAGGACAGTAACACTTATGCAAGGAAGTGAAAGTACAACGAAAGCAATAGGTGGGCATTTACAAAAACCATATGGATTCAATCTTGTTATCACAAAATCAATGCAGGAAGAGGAATTTACATATCCTGTTTTGCAATCATATGGGACATATAGTTATCGAGTAAATGAAGAAAAAATATGGGATCATCTGAAATGTAGATATACTCGAGCTGATGGAATCATACCCTGGGTAACGCCTTCACCTCACTCTATCGATGATGGAGTAGCCCATGGAAAAAGTGGGGCATATTATCCAGATATCAGTGAATCAGAAGTGATTCCATTTTATTGTAATAAAGCAGGATATAGCAATGTTTTTTCAACAAATTATGATTATGTCATCGAGAATCTAAATAAAGGGGTCTTAATCTGGTGTTTTAACTATCATGGCCATCAGGAAAATGGAGGAAAACTAGAAATATGGGATCCAGAAAGCCCCTATGTATATGAAGAAAATCCGTGGAGGGCATATGAATCGATATTAATAAAATCTGGAAACATTGATGAATTTTTTGTTTGGATTGGATTCCACCTTCATCACCTATTTGAACTGGCAGGTATTGAAAATACTTACGTTGAAAAATGGGGGGATCTTCCTACAATTCCATTTCAATTGTTTCAAAAAAAGGGGTCAACGGAAAATCCAGATGTTGCTTTTCTCAATCCTCAATTAACTGGTTTATCTAATACCTTACACTTTTTATATGAAAATTTAATTTTTGACGTTTGGGGGCCATGGCCATTCATGGTTTATAGAGATCGGTTATTTCATCCCCTTGAAAGATCAGAACAAGACTTACCTCTTTTCAATTTCGCTAACGGAGATGGAAAAGTCTTCCATATGCCACCTACTGGTGGACAGTCAACTGGATCAATAATAACAGGGCTTGATTTTGATGATGATTTAGAAAACATACATAGCTGTGGGATGAATTCCATTTCATGCTTTCCAGCTAATACATACATGCATTTAACATGGATGAGACATGGGATGACGTGGATTATTATTGACCCCTGGAGCACATCAGATTGGGCGGGTGTATGGGAACAAATGATGATAAAATTGTATGCAATGGGATACACTGTTGGAGAAGCATATGAACGAGGAATACGAGCAGTAGGTCCAGAGTATTCCTGTAACCAATGGTGGTGGGATACTATTCAGAACATATGTTTTTATGGTGACCCGAACCTTCGCCCATTTGTACCAAACACAGAATATACTGATCATCAAAATGGTTATGAGGAAAATCATTGGACCTTTGAGGAGGTTCAACCGCTTTATTATGATGAAGAACTTAGCATAAACGGTCATATGCCTTTTGGGGCAGATATACATCCTCATGAGATACAACCATCTTTGTTTGGGGATTATTTCATCCTCGTTCTTGCATTTGTTTCAATAGTGATGTTACTATTAATCGCAAGGTTTATTCCAAATAAAAAAAGATGAATAATATATCATTCTCTTAACTGGTAATGCATGAGAACTCCATTATCTTGAGGTTCTATGTTCTTTATGTTTAATGGTATTGCATCATCTGCATTTGTTATTCCCATGCCATCTGCCATTGTTGGTGTTTGCTTTCCTCCAATAATAATTGGACCGATATACACATAGAGATCATCGACAAGTCTTTCTTTAAGAAAACTCCAAATTATGGTTCCTCCACCTTCGATAAGAATGGAGCGGATTCCTTTTTGAGTTAATTTATTGAGCAGGTCATGTAAATCAAGATGGTTTTGTTGATTGTTTTTGCAAATAAGTATTTCAACGTTATCTTGAAATATCTTTTTTTCGTTGTTTTCTTTGCAACAGAGAATTGTTTTTGCTTTTTCATTGACGACAAGCGCGTCTGTTGGTGTTTTACAATATGTATCTAATACGATTCGAATTGGTTGTCTTGGTGTTTCTACATATTTTTCTTTCACGGTTAACTTTGGATCATCGGAAAGTACAGCTCCAATTCCAACTAAAACTGCATCACAGCTATTTCGAAGGTTATAAACTCGTTTCATATCTAATTCAGATGAAATTCGCATTTGTGTTTTATTTGGTAGGGCTATTTTTCCATCCGCTGACATTGCGCAATTGATTATGATTTTTGGCCGGTTCATTTTGGATACCATTTACATTTCTTATTATGTTCAGGACAATATCCTTTATGTTTGCATGGAGGTCCTGCTTGTTTGAAAATGAGTGGTGCTTCTTTTTTTATAAGATTTAACATTTTATTTGCAAGAGTGCGTATTTCCCATTGTGCATGTAGACAGCATCTAAGCTCAAAGAAATTCAATAGTGATCGTGCATTCATTGTAACAATAATGTTTGTACATGTTGCATTTGGAAGGACATATCTAGCGTCTTCTGCTGGGATTTTCATTTCAAGGAGTTTATTGTATTGATCCCATATATTTTGCATTGTTTCTTCATATGCTTTATTCATTTCATTGTCTTTTTTAATGTTTGGAGGAATAACAAAACAAGGGTCCTCCAGATTGACATATCGTTGACTTTGTTGTGCGTAACTAGCAATTCGATGTCTTACAAGTTGATGAGTAAGAGATCGGCTTACACCACTGATTGCAAATGTAAAACTAGTATGTTCAATTACACTAGTATGGCCTAGTTTAAGAACTTCATTAAGGACCATGGAGTACTGTTTTTCTGGTTGTTTTTCTAATTCTTGTGGTGTTGATTTACTATGGGTAAGTAGCGCTGCCATTGCAGGTATTTTTTCAGGGTTTGGTGTGATTCCTATCAGTTTGACGTCCATGTTAAAACTCCCGTTTACTTTGAAATCAATCATGGTTATATATGTTTTCGGTGTCAATTAAAGAAAAATATTGTTATGATTATCACTATTTTGTTCTAGAAAACCATAAGCTTTTAAAAAGTATTAGAATTACTATCAGGAAGCACCACATAGAAGTTTTAAAAAAGGAGAACAATAACTATGCTTGCATTTGTAATAACAACCCTGATCTGCTTCATCACATATTTATCCCTTACAACGGGTAGTGGTGATGTTGTTGGACTTTGGAGTATTGAAGAATTGCTTTTCGGACTCATTCTCTCACTTATTGCTGGTTTTATCAGCCATGCAACATTTTTTAAGAATGACACGAGAATGTTGAACCCTGTACGCTGGATTATCTTTCTTGTATATTTGATTGGGCCATTTTTTATAGCTCTTGCAAAAGCAAATTTTGATGTGGCCTATCGAGTATTCACTGGAAAAATTAACCCTGGAATTGTAAAGATTTCACCAGATCTTAAAACTGATTTGGGCGTCACCATGCTTGCAAATTCAATAACATTGACACCAGGTACATTAACTGTTGATGTTGATGAAGAAAGCAAAGATATGTACATTCATTGGATTAATGTTGATAAAAATATGTTGAATAAAAAAACATTGGATTGTAGCTATGTGTGTGGCGAGTTTTCTGATTGGATAAGGAGGATTGCTGAATGATAGAGACAGAACTTTTCATTGTTTTACTGCTGTTGTTTATTGGAATAGTCATTGCAGGTATTAGAATTCTTAAAGGTCCCACGGCTCCTGATCGTGTTGTAGGCCTTGATACGGTTAATACTATCGTTATTGTATCCATGGTTTTATTTGGAGCAATTTATAATGTGGTCATATATATTGATGTGGCAATTGTATATGCATTATTGTCATTTATTTCAACGCTTTTTATTGCAAAATATCTCGAAGGAGGAGATTTTTAGATGATTGGAACTATCATTAATTATATTGTATATTTATTTCTGGTTATTGGTGTTTTTTTCACATTACTTGGTGGAGTTGGTATTCTTAGATTTCCAGATGTATATACAAGACTTCATGCTGGAACAAAATGTACAACATTTGGATCTATCTTTCTGATCCTCTCCATTGTAATCCTTGGTTTGAAAACATGGCATCTAGGTGATACCGATGGTTCAGTGCTTGCGATACACAGTATCATTGCACTTATTGCAATATTATTGACAAATCCAACTGGTGCTCATGCGATTGCAAGGGCGGCTCATAGGAGTGGAGTTATGCCTATTGATGCGGTTGTTGATCGTCTTAAAGAAAAAAATGATAAAAATCAAGATAGAAAGAAAACAGAAGTTGATACTTTGGAGGATGAATAAGCATGTTTCTTGAAGCAATTCACATAATTTTACCTGTGTTCATTATTTTAGCTGCAATAATTGCTATATTATTGAAAGATTTACTGGCATCAGTCATTGCCCTTGCTGCAATGAGTCTTCTTTTATCTCTTGAATTCTTTATTCTTCACGCACCAGATGTAGCAATTGCAGAGGCTGCAGTTGGTGCATGTCTAACTACTGCGATATTTATCCTTGCAATCAAAGCAACGAAACGAAATGAGGAGGAGGTGTAGATATTATGAATAAAAGAGATCTTTTGGCTTATTCATTTCTTACCGTTTTTGCTGTATTTACCATTTTTTCGATGTTATCAATGCATTCATTTGGAGTTCCAGATGAAAATGCCATGGATCAATATATTATTGATAATACTGTGGAAGAAACCGGTGCAAGTAATGGGGTTACTGCTGTTGTGTTTGATTATCGAGGTTTTGATACTCTTGGAGAGGCAACTGTATTGTTTACGGCAGTTGCTGGTGTGATTCTTGTTTTCAGGAGGCTGAAAAAATGAAAGGAATGTCACTGATTGTAAGAACCATAGCAAATATCAGTTTTCCATTCATTCTTATCTATGGATTCTATATAATTGCACATGGTCATCTCACACCAGGTGGAGGATTTCAAGGTGGAGCAGTTGTTGCATCAGGTCTAGTGCTTATGCTTATTGCATATAATGCAGAATGGATTTCACAGAGAATAAAAGAAAGTCATCTTTCTATCTTTGAAAGCCTTGGTGCGCTTAGTTTTGTTCTACTTGCGTTTCTTGGAATCATATTTGGAACTGCATTCTTTTCTAATTTTCTTGTAGGAACTGAAAGTTTATTTGGAGGAATTCCATTAGATGGTGCAGCAAATATCAATACAGGAGGAATAATTCCTTTGATGAATTTTGCTGTTGGATTAAAAGTGATCGCAGGTTTATTTGCAATCGTTTATGTTATGGCTCATTTTATTTCAAAAAAGGAGGGTAAAATCGCATGATTGCAAATATTCCATATATTGCAGCGGCTGCTTTAATCATCATAGGTTTATACACCATCATATTCCGTAAAAACCTAATTAAAATGTTAATTGGAATAACAATTATTGAAAGCGGTGTTAACTTGTTTCTTATCACTCTTGGATATCGAAAAGGTGGAATTGCACCCATATTTACAGGTGCGCCAGCAGAGAGTACTATGATGTTTCCAGTTCCTCAGGCATTAACACTTACAAGCATCGTTATAGGTGTTGCAGTTCTAGCTTTAATGCTTTCATTTATTGTACATATGTATAGACATACAAAAAGTCTTGATGTTAGAAAATTTGGAGGTGACGATCAATGAATTTCATTGACCTTATTATGAGTCATGCTCCTGCATTACTTGTTGTCATTCCGTTACTAGGGGCATTTCTGACACCATTAATTAGTAAAATCAATGATAAAATAAGAAATATTTTTGTTATTAGTATCCTTGGAATCACTGCTGTTTTTGTATTGCTTGTCGCTCAACAAGTATTAGATACAGGCACAATAACCTATGTGTTTGGATCAAGTCTTCAAACACAAAATAATACCGTAATTCGTATTCTTTTTGAAATAGATGCATTAAGTATTTTCATGGCACTTGTAAGCATAATACTTGCTTTTGTCGCATCTATTTATTCATGGGGTTTTTTAGAGAACGAAACTGGTCAGGATAAATATTATACCCTTCTTTTACTGATGACTGCTGGAATGCTAGGGATGGTTCTCACAGGCGATCTTTTTAATTTCTTTGTCTTTATTGAAATTACTTCAATTGCATCTGCTGCACTCATTGCATTTTGGACCAATAGGGTAAAAGCGGTGGAGGCAGGATTTAAATATATTTTTATCAGCACAATTGGTGCACTTTTTATCCTATTTGCATTAGCTCTTCTTTATGGACAATACGATGCATTAAACATTGCACAACTAGCTGACCGTATTACTTTTACTTATTTAGATAAAATCGCGTTAATTATTTTTATCTCTGCTCTTGCAATGAAAGGCGGTATTGTTCCAATGCATATGTGGGTTCCTGACGCATATGGGCGGGCACCTGCTTCGGCATCTCTTGTATTAGTTGCTGCAACCCAGGCAAGCCTTTATGGAGTGTTTCGTGTTTTATTCACTTTATATGGTAACGTGATTCATCTCCCTAATATTTCATTTGGGTGGATATTGGTAATTCTAGGTTTGATAACTATGCTTGTTGGCGTAATCATGGCCATGATTCAAACGGATTTCAAACGACTTATTGCATATGGGGCAGTAGCGGAATTAGGATATATTTTTCTAGGGGTAGGAACTGGACTTACAATTATTGCAAATCCTGATATTGGTATTTCATCAGCA
Source organism: Thermoplasmatales archaeon ex4572_165 (assembly GCA_002254885.1). Taxonomy (GTDB): domain Archaea; phylum Thermoplasmatota; class E2; order DHVEG-1; family DHVEG-1; genus EX4572-165. Next base: position 12,768 of record NJDG01000031.1, on the reverse strand, counting down.
CCATTTGCTGTTGAAGCAATGAAAGGAAGCATTTTTCATATAATCAATGATGCTCTTGATGTAGGCTTATTATTTATGATTGCAGGGGCTGTTTATTATGCAACAAAAGAGACATCATTAAACAGTTTAGGTGGACTAGCTAGAAACATGAAATATACAACTATCTTTTTCATAATTGGACTTCTTGCAATTAGCGGTATACCTCCAATGAATGGTTTTGCATCAAAACTACTTATTTATGAATCAACATATCAGCTCAACCCAATCATATCCATTATTGCGATTCTATCAAGTATCATGCTTCTTGCAGTATTTGTGAAAATCTTTCAGTCGGTATTTCTTGGGCCGAAACTGAAAAAGTTTGATGATGTAAAAGAGGTGCCAAAAAGTATGCTCATTGCGATGGGGATTGTTGCATCAATCATTATTTTCTTTGGACTTTTCCCAGATCTTATCGTCTCTAATCTTGTTGAGCCTGCGGTAAATGCACTGATTCATCCTGAAAATTACCTACAAGGGTTAACAGGAGGGCTCTGATTATGATCTCAATTGATGAATTGTTTAATACTTTTAACACAGGAAATGGTTTTTGGAATCCTGTTCTTTGGTTGATTGCTTTTGTTATTATCTTTCTTATTATTTATATTATAAGAGGATTTGGAAATAATAGCTATAAAAAGGGAACAGGACAAACCCAAGTATTTCTATCAGGTAACCCTGAATCAGATTTCGAATCAATGCACGTGAAATCAAGTAATCTTTACTGGGGATGGACAGAATCAATGAAATGGATAATTGATGCTCTTAAATCTATTCATACTGGTAATGTAAGTGATTATGTACTTTGGTTTGTTATTGTCATGGGAGTTCTTTTTCTATTTGTGGGGTTGATATAAAATGGAATTAAGTGAAATTACTCGGATTGTACTTACCACTCTTGGTGGAGCAATGCTCATTACTCTTTTTGGACTTGTGTTTGGATTGATATATAAGGGTATTGACAGGAAAATTGCTGCTCATATGCAGGGAAGAATTGGTCCACCATTGAAACAGCCGTTTCTTGATGTAAGAAAACTCTTTGTTAAGGAAAACATTGTTCCGGAAAATGCCGTAGACTGGGTATTTAATCTTGCACCATTAATTGGTCTTGTTTCATGTATTACAATTCTTCTTTATCTTCCAATTGGCGGCTTTCCAGCGATCATGGATGGAGTTATGTATGGAAAAGGAGATTTAATTCTCATTTTGTATCTTTTGATCATTCCGTCTCTTGCTATGGTCATTGGTGGGTTTTCATCTGGTTCGCCCTATGCAACAGTTGGTGCACAGAGAGAAATGGCAACTATGATTGCTTATGAATTCCCTCTTGCAATCATCATTATTAGTCTTGCTTGGAGACTTAGTTTAGTTGCAGATGTCACTAATGTGTTTTCACTTGCAACAATATCCTCGGTTCCACTTTGGGGTCTAATCGGCCCAATTGGATTTATTGGATTGGTCATCCTGCTTTTCACGCTGTTTCTTGTCACACCTGCGGAGTTATCAAAAATTCCTTTTGATTCACCAGAAGCAGAAACTGAGATTGCGGATGGTTTAATGGTGGAATATTCAGGTAGAAACCTTGCTATGTTCTATTTAACAGACGGGGTGAAAACTGTGGTGATGGGAACACTGATCATTGCTTTGTTTTTCCCATATAATCTTTCACCAATCCTTGGATTAACAAGCTATTCGGCAATGGCTGCAGATATTATGTTTTACCTTGTGAAACTTTTCCTAGTCATTCTGTTTTCAGTTACATTAATACGAGTGAGTGTTGCACGGTTAAAAATAGATCAGGTAGTTTACACTTACTGGGTTCCTTTGACACTTCTTGGCCTTGTGGGATTGATTTGTCTGATGTGGGATCAAACAATTATGACTCAATTCAATATCCCACCGATCATTGAACTACTTGGACTTGGATAAAAATATAATAATTGTTGATTGACATATGAATAAAGAAGGCTATTCTGAGGAACTTATTTCCTCATTTTTTATTTTTCTTCCTATTATCTATACGCTACTTTCTCTTTTCATATTTACCTATCCTTTGAATGAAACTATTCAAACGATATTATTCATACCATTGTATCTTGGCCTCATTCTTCTCATCGCAGGTTCATTTTTCCCATCGAAAAGAAATGCAGCGATTCTACGGATGATAGGTTGGATTGTTTTTTCGTTTTACTGGGCCACCCAGCCCCTTACTCTTTATTATGCAGAACAACAAGATTTAGTTAACGCTGCTCTTTGTATCGTTGGAATATTTGTATTGTTTTATTTTTCCTATCGAGAATGGTATAGCATACGAACAAATCATTACGAAAAAAGTCTTCAATGGATTGCAGGAGCATCAGCAATCGCAGGTTTTATCTATTTCATCATTGAACAAACCAGTTTAGCACCACTCATCATCAACAATGTTGCATGGCAAAGTGGAATCCTTTTAAACTTTTTTACAGGAAATGTTGAAATTAATCCGCCGCATCTAAGGTATCTATCTGCTTATATCCGTATTATTTTTGCATGTACTGCAATACAATCCATGGTCATTTTTGTAGGAATGATTCTTCCATTACCTGGAGTATCTATTAATAGAAAAATAAAAGGATTATTTGTAACTCTTTTACCAATTCATTTTTTAAATCTTATCAGAAACGCAGGTATCACATATCTAGTAGGGATCTATGGCAATTCTTTTTTTGGTATTGCACATAATTATATTGGAAAAGGTGGAAGTCTTCTAGCACTCATTGTTCTTCTTTTAGTTGTTACAAAAATTGTTCCAGAGGTATTTGATCAGATTCTTGAACTAACTGATCTATCAAAAAACCCAGGGCCAATTGAAAAGATTTTGAAAAAAATTATTGGGAGAAAACCATAAGATGAAGTTAGCGAAAGGAGCGGGTTCTTGGATTCTTACAGCTTTTTTTATCATGGCACTTTCAGGTTTTTTCTTCCTCATGTCTTATTGAATGTTTTTTTTTAATGTTTTTTAGAGACCCTCATCGAAAAATTGGAAAAGAGATCGTTGCAGTTGCAGATGGAGTTATAAGAGAGGTTAATCAAATAAAAGATGATGATATAGGAGATAGCTTTCATATCTCAACGTTTATGAATGTATATCATGTTCATGTAAACAGGATGCCCCTTGATGGAACTATAAAGAAAGTTACTCATATATCCGGAGGACATATTCCTGCATTTAAAAAAGAATCAGATCGAAATGAACGGATGATTACAATTATTGAAACAGCAATCGGCCCTGTAAAAATCATACAAATTGCGGGAAGTATTGCAAGACGTATTGTAAGCTATGTTGATGTTGATCAAAATCTAAAAAAAGGGACACGTATTGGAATCATTAAATTAGGATCTCGTGTTGATCTTATAGTTCCAAAAGATGCGGTGAAAAAAATATCAGTAAAAAAAGGTGATCGTGTACGAGCAGGAAACAGCCAAATATGCAGCATCCAATGATTAAACTTATTGTACCTGCTGATATCATTAGTATGCTCAATGCACTATTTGGATTCATTGCAATATTAATATTATCGATAAACCCAACATTAGCGTATCGATTGTCATTTACATTTATTCTTCTTGCATTGCTTGCAGATGGACTTGATGGAATTGTTGCAAGAAAAACAAGAAAAGGAGAAATGGGTCCATATCTTGAATCAATGGCAGATTTAACTTCAACAGGAATTGCCACGGGTTTTTTTGTGTTTCACATATATTATAATCAGTTATCCAACCAATCCATATTTGTACTTCTTTCATTTATTGGAGTTGTTTCATTCTATCTTATTTGTAGCATTATCCGTCTTGCGGCATTTCATCCTTTAAAAACAACGGATTATTTCATGGGTCTTCCAGCTCCTGCGGCAGCAATAATTCTTTTAACTTGCACTTATCTTAATATACCTTTCTTTTACTGCATATTTGTAATTTTATTGTTATCGTTTCTTATGATATCAACAATTCATTATTTGAAACCCCCAAATAAACTTAGTATTATTTCTGCAAGTTTGATTTTTCTTGTCATTATTTTTGATACCGTTTTTGATAGTATTTTTATTTGGCTTTTATTAGTACTTTCATTATTATACATGTTCATTGGTCCAATTGCATTTAGGCATAAATAGATAAAGTTCACTTTAAAAATTCACCAATAAATTTTATTATCTTTATATTCAGATTAAATGTTAAAAAATCAATGGAAAATAATATAAAACAATAATATATTCGTAAATATGGGGAAGCAAATGAATAAAAAAATAAAAATTAAAGGCAGTTTAATATCTATATTAGTCGCAATTCTAATGATTTTAGCTATTCCACAGATTAGTGCAATACAAAAAGAAACTAATATTGATGCTGAAACGAATGCAATAACAACATTATCGCCAGATCTTGTTTATTACCCAATGTCTCATGATTTTGGATCTGTAACAGAAGGACATCTATATCAAACTACATTTGATATTTGGAATGGTGGATCAAGTACCTTAACATGGACACTTGGCATCATTCATACTTGGGTATCACCTAACCCTACATCTGGATCATCAACAGGAGAACATGACACAGTAACCGTCCGTATCGATACAACAGGTTTATCTGCAGGACCATATTCTGGTTTCGTGAGTATTTCTGCTAATGATGGTGGAGGAGTACGATATTTTAATATTGATTTTATTGTTGTTGATAATGACTCGCCAAATACTCCAAGTCAACTTAATGGTCCATCATCGGGCAGCGTTGGTGAAACATTATCATATTCAACAAGTACAACTGATCCAAATGGAGATCATATAGCATATGGTCTTGACATAAATAATGATGATAACATTGATTTCTGGTCTTCATCGTATTATCCATCAGGAGCAACATACACTGTTTATATCACTTTTAGCACACCTGGAACATTTCCATTGCGAATTCTTGCAAAAGACACATATGGAGCTCAAAGTAGTTTTTCTATACCAAAAGTTGTTACAATAAGCGGAACTAGTAATGATCCACCTAATACCCCTAGTAAACCATCTGGATCTAGTGCAGGAAATACTGGTGTGGATTATTCGTTTTCAACAAGTACAACTGATCCTGACGGTGATCAAGTAAAATATGGTTGGGATTGGAATGGAGATGGAACTGTTGATGAATGGAGTGGACTAAAAGCTAGTGGGAGCTCAGAGGCACGTTCGCATTCTTGGACAATACCTGGAACTTATTATATTCAAGTAATTGCCGAGGATGAATATGGTGCTCAAAGTAGTTTTTCATTAGCAAAAACAATTACAATATCCTCAAATCAACCACCAAACAAACCAAGTATCTCAGGTCCTTCAACAGGAGTAAAGGGGTCATCATATACATATACCTCGACAACAACAGATGACGATGGAGATCAGATATATTACTGGTTTGACTGGGGCGATGGGTCAAATAGTGGATGGAAAGGACCATATAGTTCAGGTCAAACTGCAAGCGAATCACATATTTGGTCTGCAGAAGGATCATACAGCATTAAAGTAAAAACAAAAGACAGTAATGATGCAGAAAGTATTTGGTCAGACCCATTATCGGTAAGCATGCCGAAAGGGAAAACATTTAATCTGTTTGAAAATTTTTGGGAATTTTTGGAATTATTTCCACGACTTTCAAAGATATTTATTGGGTTATTCTAACCCTCTTTTTTTATTTTTTATCGTTAATATAATGTCCCAAACATTTCTAAACAAATAATGCATTACATAATTCGTAATTATGGATGATATACCAAAAATAGGCATTACTGGCATGCCCCATGTTGGAAAAACTGAGTCCCTAAAAAGAATAATTGGATTTTTAGAGGATGCAGGATATTCTTGTCAAGGAATGATCACCGAATCAGTCATTGAAAAAGAGGAACATGTCGGTTTTGAAATTGTAAACTGGAAATCAGGAGAAAAAGATGTCTTTGCACATGTTGATTTCGAAGATAAAGATCAAGTTGGTGAGTATGGTGTGGATATTGGCCCGCTTGAAAACATTGGAATACCTGCAATTGAACAAGCAATAACAGATGATAATATTCATGTCATCATCATTGATGAAATTGGTAAAATGGAGATGCTTTCCGAACCATTCTGTGATACGGTTATTTCAGCTCTTGATAGTGATAAACCAATCATGGTAACACTTCATAAAAAATCTAGAACTCCACTTCTTCAAGATGTTAGAAGACGTGATGACATTCGAATTTTAGAGGTAACTCCCGTTAATCGCAATTTACTCCCATATAAAATTGAAAAGATCATGAGAGAAAAACTCCCCCCACTTTATTAGTTTTCCATGATAGAAAAACCAAAATTAAAAAACATTATTGAAGGGAAAACATCATTATTTGTTTATACAAAAAATAATAAACTTTCAAAGGGACCTGGACAAAAACAGGGACTTCCATTTTATAATCCTGCAATGACTATGAATAGAGATATCTCCATTCTTGTTCTTCAATATCTCATAGATCAGAAAAATAGAATAAGTAATGTTCTTGATGGAATGGCTGCATCAGGCATTCGTGGTTTTCGTTTTTTAAATGAAGTATCAGGTGATCTCCATGTTACCATAAATGATTTCTCAGAGAGTGCCTTTCAATTAATGAAGAAAAACTCAGAAAAATTCAACAAAGATTCATTTACACTTTCTTCTGAAAACATTCACACAATAATGTCTCAGAATAATTACGACTATATAGATATTGATCCTTTTGGTTCACCTGCTGTTTTTATTGATTCAGCACTTCGTTCAATAAAAAACAATGGCATCATTGCAGTTTCTGCAACGGATACTGCAACTCTCTGTGGTGTGTATCCTAAGGTATGTAAAAGGCGCTATAATGCAGTACCGATCCATGGGTGTTGTATGCATGAAGCTGCACTTCGGATTTTAATTGGATTTATTGGACGGCAAGCTGGAAAATATGACAAGGGAATTGAGCCGTTATTATGCTATAGTACTGATCATTACATTCGTTGTTATCTCATAATAAAAAAAGGTGTGAAAAATGCAAATCATGTCATTGATCAGATACATCAAATTAAATCCTCAATCATTCCAGGACAAAACAATAAAGAAACCTATATTGGGCCAGTTTGGACTGGGTATTTACATAACAAACAGGCCCTTTCAGAAATATTACAAATAATTCCAAATAAAAAAGTTCAAACGGAAAAACAAATATCTGCCCTTTTTAGTATTCTTGAACAAGAATCAATAATGCCCCCATTTTATTATTCAACAAATACACTTTCAAAAACTTTTAAGAAAAGTCCACCTCAATTAGATGATTTGATAGAAGAGATTCAGAATAAAGGATTTTTTATCACTAAAACTCAATTTGATCCAACAGGTTTTAAAACAAATGCACCTAAAAAAATCATTGAAGAAACATTCCTTTGCTTGATATGAATAACATAAGGATAATCAAATCAGATAATTAATAAATCAAAATTGTATGTATCTATCTATTGATTATTGGATGAGATGATATGGTAAAATCTATTCGAGTAGGAGTCATTGCATCTGGTGGTGGTACAGATCTACAAAGCATCATTGATGCATCTGAAAAGGGAAAAATTGCTGCATCAGTTGTTGTTGTTATTAGTGATAATGAATCGGCATATGCATTGGAAAGAGCAAGAAAACACAAGATTCCTGCTGTGTTTTTGAATCCAAAAAACCTCAATCGCATCAGTTACGATAAACAGTTGAATGAAGAATGTGAAAAATATAATCTTGATTTGATAGTTGGTGCTGGTTACATGCGTATTCTTTCAGATTTTTTTGTAGAACAATGGTTTGGAAAATTGATTAATATTCACCCTGCATTGCTTCCTTCATTTAAAGGAGTAAATGGGCAAGATCAGGCATTTAATTATGGGGTAAAACTTGCTGGATGTACAACACATTTTATTGATAATGAAATGGATCATGGGCCCATAATATTACAGGCAGCATTGAAAGTGTTGTCTAGTGATTCAAAAGAATCGTTAAAACAGAGAATTTTAGATGTTGAACATCAGATTTTGCCAAGAACCATTCAATTATTTGCTGAAAAGAGGCTAAAAATAGAGGGGCGAATTGTATCTATTAAAACTAGCGACTCATGGTTAGAAAGTTATCCCGTGATCCCTGATGTTTTGTATTCTGATGGATATTAATGATTAATATGGACTATCAACAAGCTGTTTCATGGTTGAATAGATCTCAACGATTTGGGATGAAACTGAGTTTAAATCGTATTATTTCAATTTTAGATCAGCTTAATAATCCAGAAAAAAAATTACATGTAATTCATGTTGCAGGAACAAATGGAAAAGGATCTGTTTGTCGCTATATTTCTTCTATACTAACAGAAGAAGGATATCAAGTTGGTTTATTCACATCACCACATCTAGAATCAATTCGAGAACGGATATGTATTAACAATAAAATAATCTCAAAAAAAGATTTTTCATATTATATCTCAATCATTAAAAATGTTGTGGATAATTTAGAAAAGAAAGAACTTCATCCTACGTATTTTGAAATATGTACGGTACTTGGCTTCTTATTTTTTAAAGAAAAAAAGGTTGATTATGCTATCATTGAGGTGGGTCTAGGTGGAAGGTATGATGCTACAAACGTTGTTTTACCAATTGCAGCAGTCATCACAAATATCTCATATGATCATCAACATATTTTAGGTGAAACCCTCGAAGAAATTGCTTTTGAAAAAGCAGGAATTATCAAAAACAATGTATCAGTAATTACGGGTGTGCAAGGAGAAGCATTGAAAGTAATTCAAAATAATGCAAGAAAACACCATGCACCTATTAGCATAGTCAAAAGAAATATAAGCACAATTAAAGAATCAAATTTAGATTTTCAGATTATTGAAATTCAAGGAAATATGGATTCATATGTACTTGAAACAAGTGAGATAGGTAGCTTTCAGAAACAGAATCTCTCAATTGCAATTTATACTATTGAACAATTACAGATGAAAGGTGTTTTTATTTCACAAGAATCCATTCAAAATGGGGTGAAATCAATGGTTCATCCTGGAAGGATGAAAATGGTTCATAATAACCCTATTGTCCTTATTGATGGAGCGCATAATCCAGGAGGAATACATGAGCTGAAAAACACGGTTTCTTCATTGTTTCCTGGGAAAAAAATAATACTAATTTTTGGGGTTTTAAAAGATAAAAACGTTCATGAAATGATAAAAGAAATTCAAGCAGTTACTAAATCAATAATACTTACAAAGTCAAAAAATATCCGTGCAGTAAATCAACAAGAATTATTAAAAACGGTTTCTTCTTTTTTTTCTGAGAAAAACATTTTTTTAACTGGTTCTGTTGATCAAGCCATAAAAAAAGGTTTTGAAATTTCCCTTAAAGAAGATATCATAATTATAACTGGTTCTCTTTATACAGTTCAGGAAGTAATCACGTATTTTAAAAATTTAAAGGTGCACACTCCAAATGGTTGAAATAACAAAACAACTATTCACTTTTTTGTGTCAAAACATAATGCAAAAATAAAGAATATTTCTGACTTAAAAGATGCGAAAGAAGCTATTGAAAATCTTGGATGTGATCCTGGAAGCATCCCAATAATGGCCCCTAAAATGATTCATCGCATTATTGAGCTGGAAAACATACATCTTCAAGATGCCATTATTATCAAACAAGACATGTTATCAATTGGTGGGGAAGTTGCTGTCCCAAAACACACATTTCAATTGAATGGAGCACCTACATCCATTCTTATATGTGGAACACTCCAACAACATCTGACTCTTGTTGATAAATTAAAACGACATTATCAACGATTAAAAAATGTCAGTCAAGAGCTAGATAAACTTATACTATCGATATTATGAAAGAAATTATAATTGGAAATAAAACATTTGATCTTTCAAAAAAAACTCTTATAATGGGTATTTTGAATGTTACTCCGGATTCATTTTCAGACGGAGGAAAATATGAATCATTTGATGATGCTATTAAACAAGCAAAAAAAATGATTGAACAGGGAGCTGACATCATTGATATTGGTGGTGAATCAACTAGGCCTGGCGCAAAACCAGTATCACAAGAAGAAGAAATTAACAGGGTAATTCCAATTATTGATGCTCTTTCCTCTGAAACATCAACTCCAATTTCAATTGATACCTCAAAAGCTATGGTTGCTAAATTAGCAATTGATCATGGAGCAGGTTTTGTTAATGATGTAACAGCACTTCAAGCAGATAAAAAACTTGTTGAAATTGTATCAGAATATCAAGTGCCGATTTGTCTGATGCATATGAAAGGGAAACCTGTTGATATGCAGATTAATCCTAGCTATGATGAGGTAATTGATGAGATTAAACTTTTTTTTCAGAAACGAGTTCATTATGCATTGGAACATAAGATAAAGAAACATCAGATCATTCTTGACCCAGGTATTGGTTTTGGAAAAAGAACAGGTAACGGAATTGAAGATAATTGTGTTATTTTAAATCGGTTAAACGAGTTATTATCCCTTGGTTATCCTTTAATGGTTGGTGCTTCACGTAAAACATTTATTGGAAATATCTGTGATCAAGAAAAGATACTTCCCCCATCTGATAGATTAGAAGGAAGTCTTGCAGCAGCTTGTGTTGCAGTATTACATGGTGCCAATTTTTTAAGAGTTCATGATGTAAAAGAAACAAAGCGTTGCCTTAATCTAATTGAATGTGTTATGGGGATGAAATAAACCCAATTCGACTAGGATTTATATGAAAAAAAAGAAAATAGATAATAAAGAGATTATTGCATCATATAGTCTTCAAGTTGTTCTTGTCCTCACACTTATTATTGCATTAATAAAATATGAATGGGTCTGGGTTGTGGGATGTTTTATAGCAGTATTTATTGGATTTGTTCCTTCATTGTTAAAAAAAAATATAGAGGTTACCCTTCCCTGGCCTATTGGTCTTTTATTTGCGCTTGTTTGTGCTTTAAATATGGTCGGTGTTCTTCTGGATGCCTATATTATTATTCCATGGTTTGGTGAACTCACACAGTTTTTTACCTCTCTTTTTGTTGCATTTGTAGCATTTGCCATTATCTATATTTTACATGTGTATTGGGATGGACTTATAATGGACAAATATGCGATGGCCTTTGTTGTTGTAATTGGAACAATGGCTTCTTGTGTGATCCTTGAATTTATTAAATGGTTCAGATTGTTTGGTGCTAAACAAGATACCGTTGAAGGAGTTCTCATTAGCCTTTTAACAGGAACCATAGGTGGAATTATAATGGCATTTATTGGAGTTTCACTCATTAAAACAGGGGAACTTGATGAACTCACAGAGGATTTAGGAAAACAGTTTGACAATGCTTTAAAACAACATAAAAAACAGAAAAAATAATTGATTTGAATGATAAAAATTAATGATATTATCATTCAGATGTTAAATTGTATGAATATTGGTTAAAAGAAACAATTGGGTTCTTTTGAAGGATTCCATTCAACGTTAAAAATTAAGATTGGTAATACCTTTTCAGATGCTATTCCATATCTCATATAACATACTCCTAAAAAGATTTTCATCATTGGGTTTTTTAAATTATCATAATAATTTTCAATCAAAATATTTCTAGAAGTGATTGAATCTTCATATGAAAATCCAATTTGTCTGTTATTGCCAATGAAATCATTGAATTTAACTGAATTACCCGTAGATCGTAAAAAATGTATACCAAATCCATTGTTATCTTTAAATGAGTTGTTTTCGATTTTTACTAAACTATTCGTATTCTCAAGCAAGATTCCACCATACCGAGCTTTCCCTTCACCATTTTTTGATATTAAATTATTAGTTATGAATACTTCACTTTCCCATATAAGAATACCACTACGAGTATTATTATATATCTCATTATTTTCAATTAAAACATTTGTATATCCCAATCCATCCCAACCACCATTACCAACAGAAATACCACGATAAAAATTATCATGAATTTTACAATTCTGAATAACTATATTGGATTGAGTTTCATATTCAACTGAATTGGTAATGCTAATCCCGCCTGAATATCCAGCGGGATCACCATTTTGATAGATGTCACAATTATTTATTGTTATATTTGAAGTAGTTATTACATAAATGCTATGGGCAGAATTATTTCGTATTATGCAGTTATTTATTGATATATTATTGAAATGATGTGTTCGTATCCCACAGGTATTACTTTCAATAATGCAGTCAGATATTTGAACTTGTTTCATGCGGACATGAATACCGGAACTGAAACCGTTATCAATACAGTTTATAACTTTAAACCCTGATATTTTTATATAATTATAACTTACCCATATGGTATTACCTTTTCTTTCACCATCAATGATGGTGGAGTCTTTATTTTCACCAATAAGTGATATACTTTTGTTTATTACAATACATTCTTTGTATGTGCCATTATAAACATAAATGATATCATCATTATTGTGGTATGCATTGTCAATAGCATCCTGTATTTTATTATATGGATGTTGCTTAGTGCCTTCCCATGGACCATCTATATTATCATCATCTACATAATATGTGTAGTAAATTGGCACATTTGAATTTTCATAATTTGATGGTAATGAACCTCCTAAAACAGACAGAGTATTTAATGACAACAATATAGAAAAAATAAAAATGATTAT